>JAREIX010000279.1 GCA_029286945.1 Thauera sp.
GACCTACAAGTCGGCGATGGCCAACCTGAAGCTCGGCGGCGGCAAGTCGGTGATCATCGGCAACCCGCGCACGCAGAAGACGCCCGAGCTGCTGGCCGCCTTCGCCCGCGCGCTCGAGCAGCTGAACGGCCGCTACATCGCCGCCGAGGATTCCGGCACCAGCGTTGCCGACATGAAGTACATGACGCAATTCACCCGCCACGTCGCCGGCATCCACGACAAGCCCTCTGACGCGGGTACGCGCAGCGGCGATCCGTCGCCGGCCACCGCCTACGGCACCTTCATCGGCATCAAGGCCGCGGTGAAGGAGCGCCTCGGCCGCGACTCGCTCGAGGATCTGCGGGTGGCGGTGCAGGGCGTGGGCAACGTCGGCTTCGACCTCGCCCGCCAGTTGAAGGAAGCCGGTGCCCAGCTGTGGGTCACCGACATTCATCGCGAGGCGCTGGTGCAGGCCGGCCGCGAGCTGGGCGCCACCGTAGTCGCGCCGGAGGAGATCTTCGGCCTCGACGTCGACGTCTTCGCGCCGTGCGCGCTCGGCGCCATCCTCAACGACGCCACCATCCCGCAGCTGAAGGCGAAGATCGTCGCCGGCGCCGCCAACAACCAGCTCGCCGAGGCCCGTCACGGCCTCGAGCTGATGAAGCGCGGCATCCTGTATGCGCCCGACTACGTCATCAACGCCGGCGGCATCATCGACGTCTATCACGAGCGCATCGGCTTCGACCGTAGCGCGCTGCTCAAGCACATCGAGGGCATCCACGAGAACCTGATGGAAGTCTTCGAGCGCGCGCGCAAGGAAGAGCGCCCGACCGGCGAGGTGGCCGACGCGATTGCCGAGGAGCGCTTCAAGCGCTGAATCGGTCGATCGATGGCATGAAGAACGGCGACCTGCGGGTCGCCGTTTTTCATGCGCGGGCGCCGTCGGTGCTCTGCTGCGACTCATCCTGCAAGGCACTCCGGCCGGCGCGGCGATGCCAAGTGCAGGTATTCCCCGATTGATCCGGACCGTGCTTCAAGGGGTCAATACGGCGAATCGGAATCGATCTCGCGCTGGTTTGCGTCGAGCCTTGCCTTTCCCTTGTCGAGGTTTATATTGAATCTAGACTTCGAGTTGTCGTGGCCGTTGCGGCCGGAGTGACGACCGGCGAGGGGTGACGGCGCCGCGCGCGCTCCGGGGCCTCGGGAAAAGACACAGGGGGCAGGCAGACCTTCAGTTGCACCGTTGTAGCGGCATCACACCCATAACGATAAGAGGGGGTCGGCAGTGAGACACCGTTCATCCGGGTTGAGGCAGGCGAGGACGTATCTGAAACATCCCCTGGCCACGGCGGCAGTACTCGCGGTCAGTTCCCCGGCAGGCGCACAGGAAGCGCGCTTCAACATGACGCGCGGCGCCACCGAACTCAGCCAGCAGGTCTTCGACCTGCACATGACCATCTTCTACATCTGCGTCGCGATCGCGCTGGTCGTGTTCGGCCTGATGTTCTGGTCGATCGTGCACCATCGCAAGGCCAAGGGCGTCGTGCCGGCGCAGTTCCACGGCAGCATGAAGATCGAGATCCTGTGGACCGCGATCCCGGTGCTGATCCTGGTCGCGATGGCGGTGCCGGCCACGCGCACGCTGGTCGCGATGGAGGATACCTCGGCCTCCGAGCTCACCGTGCTGGTCACCGGCTCGCAGTGGAAGTGGCACTACAAGTACCTCGACTACCCGATCGAGTTTTACTCGGTGCTCGCCACCCCGCGCGCGCAGATCGCCAACGAGGCGGAGAAATCTCCCGACTACCTGATGGCGGTCGACAAGCCGCTGGTGCTGCCTACCGGCAAGAAGGTGCGCTTCCTGCTCACCGCCGACGACGTCATCCACTCCTGGTGGGTGCCCGACTTCGCGATCAAGAAGGACGCGGTGCCGGGCTTCATCAACGAGACCTGGGCGCGCATCGACAAGCCCGGCCTGTACCACGGCAAGTGCGCCGAGCTGTGTGGTCGCGACCACGGCTTCATGCCGGTGGCGGTCGACGTGAAGACGCCTGAGGAGTTCGAGGCCTGGGCGACGCAGCAGGTGGCTCAGGCGGAGCAGGCGAAGGCCGAGGCCGCCAGCGCCGGGCCGATGGCGATGGACGAGTTGATGACGCTCGGGCAGACGGTATACGAGAGCGCCTGCGTGGCCTGCCACCAGGCCAGCGGCGAGGGCCTGCCCGGCGTATTCCCTGGCCTGAAGGGCAGCGCGATCGCCACCGGCGACCCCGCCGGCCACATCCACATCGTGCTGTTCGGCAAGGCCGGCACGGCGATGCAGGCCTTCGGCAAGCAGCTGGGCGTCAAGGAGCTCGCCGCGGTCATCACCTACGAGCGCAACGCCTGGGGCAACGCCAAGGGCGACATGGTGCAGCCGGCCGACATCGTGGCCGCGATCGAGAAGGGGGAATGAGCGATGAGCACCCAGATCACCGGCACCCTGGACGCACACGGGCACCTTGACCACGAGCACAAGCCGCGCGGCCTCGCACGCTGGCTGTTCAGCACCAACCACAAGGACATCGGCACGCTCTACCTGCTGTTCTCGCTGACCATGCTGTTCATCGGCGGCAGCCTGGCGATGGTGATCCGCGCCGAGCTGTTCCAGCCCGGGCTCCAATTCGTCGATCCGCACTTCTTCAACCAGATGACCACGGTGCACGGCCTGGTGATGGTGTTCGGCGCGGTGATGCCGGCCTTCGTCGGCCTGGCCAACTGGATGATCCCGCTGATGATCGGCGCGCCCGACATGGCGCTGCCGCGGATCAACAACTGGAGCTTCTGGATCCTGCCCTGCGCGTTTGCGATCCTGCTGTCCACGCTGTTCATGGAGGGCGGCGCGCCGGCCGCCGGGTGGACCTTCTACGCGCCGCTGTCGACCACCTACAGCGGGGACTCCACCGCCTTCTTCGTGCTCTCGGTGCACCTGATGGGGGTGTCCTCGATCATGGGCGCGATCAACGTCATCGTCACCATCTGGAACATGCGCGCGCCGGGCATGAGCTGGATGAAGCTGCCGCTCTTCGTATGGACCTGGCTGATCACCGCCTTCCTGCTGATCGCGGTGATGCCGGTGCTGGCCGGCGTGGTCACCATGGTGCTGACCGACAAGTACTTCGGCACCAGCTTCTTCGACGCGGCGGGCGGTGGCGACCCGGTGATGTTCCAGCACATCTTCTGGTTCTTCGGCCACCCGGAGGTGTACATCATGATCCTCCCGGCCTTCGGCATCGTCTCCAGCATCATCCCCACCTTCGCGCGCAAGCCGCTGTTCGGCTACGAGTCGATGGTGGTGGCCACCGCCAGCATCGCCTTCCTGTCCTTCATCGTCTGGGGCCACCACATGTTCACCACCGGCATGCCGGTGGTCGCCGAGCTGTTCTTCATGTATGCCACCATGCTGATCGCCGTGCCCACCGGGGTGAAGGTGTTCAACTGGGTGGCGACGATGTGGCGTGGCTCGATGAGCTTCGAGGTGCCGATGATGTTCTCGCTCGCCTTCATCGTGCTATTCACGATCGGCGGCTTCTCCGGCCTGATGCTGGCGATCATCCCGGCCGACTTCCAGTACCAGGACACCTACTTCGTCGTCGCCCACTTCCACTACGTGCTGGTGACCGGCGCGGTGTTCGGCATCATCGCCGCGGTGTACTAC
>JAREIX010000042.1 GCA_029286945.1 Thauera sp.
AGCTACGACAAAGCGGCGGCCACGTACGCCCAGAAGCTGGCCAACGATTGGCTGAAGAAATACAAGGTCTGAGGTCTCGGCCAATGCGGCTGCAAGGGAACCGGGGTGAGGCCTGTTGCAGCCACAGGTCACCGTTGGCTAAAGCGGACATCGACCACCCATCAGCGGCCGAGCGGCAGTTAATCGGCCCGTTGCCGCACCCGTCGATGGAATTCCGACGGTGGCAGCGGGCGTCCGAACAGGAAGCCTTGCCCGACATCCACGCCCAGCGTCGTCAGCAGTGAAGCCTGTGCCTCGGTCTCGACCCCCTCGGCGATCGTTTCCAGACCCAGCCCGCGAGCGAGCGCGACGACGGCCTGGGCGATGCTGACGGCGGATGGGCTCTGCGGCAGGTCGCGCACGAAGGCGATGTCGATCTTCAAGGCATCGACGGCGAACTGGCGCAGGTAGGCGAGTGCCGTATAGCCGGTGCCGAAGTCGTCGAGCGAGACGCCGATACCGAGCCGACGCAGTGCCTGCAGCCTTCCGTTCACCAGGGGCACGTCCTGCACCGCGGCCGATTCGGTCAGTTCGATCACCAGCCGGTCGGGCGGCGCGGCGGCAAGGGCCAGGGCGTTCTGCAGGCGGGCGACGAAGTCCGGGTGGTAGAAGTCCAAGGCCGAGAAATTGACGGCGACGCTGACCGCCGGGTCGGGGCAGGCGGCGATCTCGGCCAGGCTGCGCTGCAGCACCCAGTCGGTGATCTCGCCCACCAGGCCGAGCCGTTCGGCCAGCGGGATGAATTCGGCGGGTGGGACCGAACCGAGCTGGGCGTCGTCCCAGCGGACCAAGGCCTCGGCACCCACGATCCGTCGATCGACGAGCCGGCACTTGGGCTGCAGCAGCAGCTGCAGCCGGTTGTTGCGCACCGCGTCGTGCAGGCGGGATTCGATGCCGAGTTCGCGCACGGTCGATTGCTGCAGGCCTGCGGTGAACGCATTGATGCGGCCCAGGCCGGCGACGCCGGAGCGATAGCAGGCCCACTGCGCGGTGCGCAGGAGCGCGTCGAGCTCGCCCCCACAGCAGGAGAGACCGAAGGTGACGGTCAACAGAAGGGAGGTGGTGTCCCACGCATAGGGCTGCCGGAGTGCGGCGGCGAGGGTTTCGATGCGCGACATGGCATCGGCGCCCAGGCACAGCGCGAAGCTGTCCTCGCGCAATCGAGCCGCCGCTTCGTGCGGGCCGAGTGTCGCCTGCAGGCGGGCGGCGATCTCCCGCAAGGTGGCCATGCTCCAGCGTTCGCCATAGGCGACGGCGAAGCGCCGGAACTCCTCGATGCGGAACACGGCCACGCGCCGCTCGCCGTCGGCCGGCCCGGCGCAGTGTTCGGCAAAGCCCCGATGGTTGAGCAGGCCGCTCTCGGCGTCGTGCAGCGCAAGGTAGCGCATGCGGTCCTCGGTGCGCTGGCGTTCGCTCATGTCGCGGACGAAGCCGGTGAAGAAGCGCCGCCCTTGGCGCTCGAAGGTGGAGATGCCGACCTCGACCGGGAAGCGCGAGCCGTCCTTGCGCACGCCCTCGAGCCGCGGGCCGCGGCCGAGCACATGCTTGACGCCGCGGTCCGGGCGGAAGGCACGCAGAAAGCCGTCGTGCTGCTCCTTGAGCGGCGATGGCACGATGATCGAGATGTTGGCGCCGAGGAACTCCTCGCGCTGCCAGCCAAAGAGCAGGGTGGCGGCCGCATTCGTATCGACGATCCGGCCGCGCTCATCGATGGTGAACACGGCATCGAGACTGGTGCCGAGGATGGCGGCGATGGCTTCGGGGTCGTAATCGAACATGTCTCTCTCCCGGATGTGCGCCGCACCCTCGCCGCGCCCACGCATCAAGGACGCTGCGCTGCGTCCGCCGACAGCTTGCGACAAGGGGCCGTGTCGTTCACCTCGCGCAGGAACACGATCAGATCCTGCCGCTCGGCGTCGTCCTTCACGCCGTCGTAGCCCATGCTGGTGCCGGGGACGGCCGTCAAGGGCGAGCGCAGGAAGCGGTCGAGCGTCCTTTCGTCCCAGACGAAGCCTGCGCCGCGCATCGCGGGCGAATAGGGGAAGCCGGGAACGCTCCCTGCGCGCCGCCCGATCAGGCCACAGTGGCGCGGTCCGGTGCGGTCCCACTCCAGCGCGTGGCAGGCCGCGCAGCGCTCATACACCCGGGCGCCACGCGCATAGGCGTCGTCCGCGGGGGTTTCCGCCGCTGCGCTGCCGGCGAGCGCGGTGCACAGCAGCAGCCAGCCAACGGAGCCTGTCGCGCGCATGATCGTGGGTCTCCCGATTCAGGCAACGAAGGCGTCGGGCACCGGCACGTCGCCGACGGCATTGCGCAGGATCGCCCAGTGCATAGCTTCGTCGCCGAGGATGCTGCCGGCCGCCTTGGCGAGGTCCCGGTTGCCGAACAGGGGGATGGCGCCCAGATAGGCGCTGACCGCACCCTTTTCGAGCGCCGCCGCGAAGCGCAGCACATCGGTCTGATTCTTCAGCGTATCGACCGGGAAACTGTACTTGTCCCGGGCGGCGACCGCGCGTCCGCCGAGCTTGCCGATGGTGGCGGCGAGCAGCTCGGCGTGCTGCTTGTGATGGCCCTGGAAGGTGACCGCCAGGTCGAGCACCGGTTTTTCCATGAGGCCGCTTTCGGCGCCGACCTGGTAGGCGGCAATGGCTTCCAATTCGGCCCCCAGCGCGGTGTTGAGGATGCGCAGGTCGCTTTCGACCGCCTTGTCGGCTTTCGCGGCCAGTGCCTCGCGGCCGGAGAGCAGGGCAACGGCCGTGCCGGAAAGCAGGAGGCCGGCCTGGCCCAGGAAGGTGCGGCGGGGCTCGACCGCCGCGATGGCCTGCTTGATCAGCGTGTTCATGTCTTTCTCCTTGGGTGGCGCAGCAACGGGCTGCTCAAACGGATCTCCGCCGCAGGCGTGCCAGCACGCCGGCGACGATCCGGTCGCATCGGTCGCCGGCAAAGGCGTACACCTCGCCGAAGACGGGGTCCATGTCCCGGGCCAGCGCCTGGCTCAGGAGATGTCGAGCGCGGAAGAAACGGGTGCGTACCGTGGCCTCGGGAATGCCGAGCACGTCGGCCGTCTCTTCGCTGCTGAGCTCCTCGACGCCGCGCAGCACGAAGACCTCGCGGTACAGATCCGGCAGCGCGTCGATGTGGGATTCGAGCAGGCGCCGCAGTTCGCTGTTGGCGGCGGCGGATTCCGGGTTTGGGAAGCGGCTTTCGCCCATGTCGTCCTCCTCCTCGCCTGCGGGAGCATCGACGGCGGCAAAGATCGCCCGCTCGCGGCCCAGACGTTGCCGGCGGCGAATCGCGCGATTGGCCACGATGCGGATCAACCAGGTGGATAGCCGCGCCTCGCCGCGATAGTGGTGCATGCCGCGGTAGGCGAGCAGGTAGGCGTCCTGCACCACCTCCTCGGCCTCCTCATCGTCACGCAGGATGCTGCGCGCGGTGCGGAACAGCATCTGGTTGTGGCGCCGCATCAGCGTCGTGAACGCGTCCTGGTCGCCCGCCGCAACCGCCTGCGCCAGGTCGATGTCGGCGCGGGGAGCCGTGGTGGCGGGGTATCTGTCCGGGATCATGGCTTGCTCCGTTCTGGCCGTGTTTAACCCATTGGATGCAGGCGATGCGAACCGCGTTTCAGCCGAGGCGAATCAAGGGGGAGACAAGAGGAGGGGGGCAATAGGCTTGGACGCAAGCACCATGACCGAACCGAGCACCGGACCCGTCGGGCAGCGCTCGCGCCCTGCCGTGCCGCGGCCGGTGCAAGGGCTCGCGGCGACGGTGATCCGGCTCAAGATCCGCCGCGCGACTCGTAATACCGGGCGATGGCAGGAATCCCGGCGATGCGTTCGACGAAGGCCGCGAGCTTCGGCGCCACGGTCTCGACCAGGTCGGCAGGAATGTGGTCCAGCTTGCCGGAGCCCAGCCAGCGCAGGACGACGAAGGTCTTGAGGTCGGCGATGGTCAGGCGATGGTCCGCAAGGAATTCGCCGCCGTGAGCTTCGAGCTGGTGCTGCAGCCATCGCAGATAGCGCGGCAAGACTTCCGCCGCCAGGGCCTCGCGGGCATGCTTGAGCGTATCGCCGGTCATGCCGAAGGTCGCCACGATCTTCGTGTTGATGTCTTCCAGCGCGCTCATCACTTCGTCGCAGAACAAGGCCTGCAGTGCGTCTTCGGGGTAAAGCCCGGCGAGTTTTCCGGCATAGCGGGTGATTGCGTCGCTCTGGGTGACCTGCACGTCATTGACGTGGAGCGTCGGCACCTGGTCCAGCGGTGTGGTCTTGCGGATCTCGGCAAAATCGGCGAACGCAAAACGCTTGTCCTCGAATGGAATTCCGCCGATGTGCAGGGCCAGGCGTGCGGGCTCTGCCCGTCCGCCGGAAACGTCGAAATAGGTAAGCTTGAGTGTGTCCATGGGTCCGTGTCCTGCCAGTGCGCTGCGTTGTGGGTCGGGGAGCCTTGCGATCGGGCGAGCGCAAGGCGGGTACTGCAGGACACACGTATAGGCCACGCGGCGGGGGCATGCAAGGGCGTCCGGCTGTCGCCGCGGACGAGACACTCGGGCCTTGCGCCAAGCAACGGGCAACCCGTTCCGGGCGCCGGCCAGCGGGTCCGGCCCGGCTTCGATTTCGCGCCCGCTCGCCCCTCGCTACACTCCTCGCACAACAACGTATGAGCACAAGAGGGAGACACGCCATGGCCGAGCCCGCTACCGAGCCGATGGTGAAGCACTTCCGCCTCGCGCTGCTGTGGCCGCTGCGCCTGCTGACTGCGAAGGGTGCGCTCGGCCCGCAGCAGCGGCCGTGGCAGGTGCTGCGCGACATGGGCGAGGCGTCACCGTGGCGCGAGGTGGAGCATGACCTGGAGGTCGAAGGCAGCGTCTTCGAGGAGCGCCACTACAACGAGTTCGTGACCTTCCTGCCCTACGTGCAGCAGTTCCTGTACGGCGAGGGCCGCGCGCAGCACAGCGGCGCGGAGGATGCCGGGCCGGCGATGCGGGTGTTCCGCCGCCGCGACATCGCCAAGGTGCGCGTCGCCGCGCGCGAGGGCGACGCGCCGGTGACGCTGGATGTCGTCCATGTGCATCTGTATTTCTTCTTCGACGTCGATGTGGTGATCCTCAACGTCGAGGTGGCCGGCGGCGGCCTGCCCCTGTCCGAGGTGCAGGAGCTGATGTACCGCATCGGCCGCGCCTACCCTTCGGGCTGGGACCAGCACGGGCGCGCGCTGCACAGCCTCGCCGTGTCGGAGCTGATCGGGCGCGACGGCTCGGTGCTGGCGCGCACCGACGCGCACGCGCGCGAGGCCTTCATGGCGCATGTGAGCCGCCACCGGGCGCCGCGCATCGCCGCGCACTGGGCCTGGCTGATGCAGCCGCTGGTGAGCGCCTACTCGGAACAGGCGGGCGCGCTGCGCTACCGCCAGATCGAGTATCACCGCATGCCGCTGACCGCCTATCTGGCGCTCGACGACCCGCAGGCGCTGACGCGCAACGACTTCATCCGCCTCGGCCTGGTGACCGGCGCCGGGCCGCGCGACGTGGAGACGGTGCGCGACGGCAGCGGCCACGCCCTGCCCTATGGCGCGCCGCATCTGGCCGATTTCGAGCGCCGCTACTGCTACGACCGCTTCTGGTCGAGCGCCGGGGCCGCGCCCAACACCCGCTACCTGTGCAGCGGCCATGCGCTGGTGGTGGTGGGCGATGCGAAGTCGGCCTTCTTCACCGACCGCGAGCGCGGCGTGCTGGCGCAGTTCCGCCATCAGCACTTCCTGCTGTTCCTGATCGCGCATTTCCAGAAGGCGGCCCTGCTGATGTTCTCCGAACGCCTGGTGGAGGCACTCAAGCGCCTCCATGTGGCCGACCCGGAGAGCGTGCGGCGCTTCAAGCGCGCGATCCGCGCGAGCTTCGAAGGCTTCCTGCGCTTCACCCACCGCTACTGGTTCCACGACATCGCCGAGCAGGCGCAGACGCGCGCGCTGTTCCGCATGACGGTGGATCACCTCGAGATCGACCCGCTGTATGCCGAGGTGAAGGAGCGCACCGCCGACATGAACGGCTACCTCGACGCCGACAGCCTGCGCCGCCAGGCCAACACCGTGGTGCGGCTGACGGTGGTGACGATCTTCGGCCTGATCGGCACCATCACCACCGGCTTCCTGGGCATGAACCTGCTGGCCGAGGCGGAATCGCCGCTGGGCGAGCGGCTGCTCTACTTCGGCCTGGTGTTCGTGGTGTCCACCGCGCTGACGCTATACACGATGGTGAAGTCCAAGCGCCTGTCGGATTTCCTCGACGCGGTGTCGGACGAGCGCCTGTCGGCGTGGACCAAGGTCAAGGCCCTGGCCGCGGTGTGGCGCCGCGGCACGGATTGAGGCCGCGCGGCGGCCGATCGATTGCTCCGTGGCGGCCTGCGCTACGCGGCCGCCGCCTCGCGCACGCGCCGCTTCGCCACCCCGCGCAGCATCGCGCCGAACACGAAGCTCGCCACCAGCGTCGCCAGCACGCAGCCTTGCCAGAAGCCGGCCACCGACGGCGCATCGACGCGCCAGGGGGCGTGGAAGCTCAGCCAGTAGCCGCCGGCGAGCCCGATGCCCCAGAAGCAGAAGGTGTGCACCGCCATCGGCAGCAGGGTGACCTTGAAGCCGCGCAAGGCGTGGGCGGCGACGGTCTGCAGGGCGTCGAAGGCCTGGTAGGGCAGCAGCCAGACGATCAGCGCCAGCGCCACCGCCTGCACCGCCGGGTCGGTGCTCGAGAACCGCACCAGCGGCGCCTGCAGCAGCCACAGCAGCGCACCGACCAGCAGCGCGAAACCGAGCCCCAGCTTCATGCCGAGGCGGGCGGTGCGCTGCGCGCGGCGCCAGTCCTGGGCACCCGCCGACTGGCCGACCAGCACCATGGTGGCGATCGACAGCGACAGCGGCAGCATGTAGATCATGGAGGTGAAGTTGGCGATGACGCGGTGGCCGGCCACGGTCTCGGTGCCGAGACGGGCGGCGAGGAGGGCGATCAGCGTGAAGGAGCTGATGTCGATGAAGGTCGACACCCCCATCGGCAGGCCGAGGCGCAGCAGCTGGCCGAGCGGCCTGCGCTGCGGCCGCTGCCAGGCGTGGAACAGCCGGTACGGCCGGTAGGCCGGGTTGAGCAGCATGTAGGCGAGGCCGCAGGTGCAGGCGAGCCAGTTCACGAGCGCGGTCGACAGGCCGCAGCCCATGCCGCCCAGTGCTTCGAAGCCGAGCGCGCCGTTGGTCAGCGACCACGCCAGCGGGATGTGGATGGACATCATGATGGCGTTGATGACCATCAGCACCCGCGGCCGGCCGACGGCGTTGTTGAAGGCGTAGAAGGTGCGGTAGAGCAGCAGCGCCGGCAGGCCGAGGGCGATCCCGGCGAGGTAGTCGCTGGCCTTGGCCGCGGCCGCGGGCGGCACGCTGGCCAGCTCGAGCAGCCAGCCGGGGTTGAGCATCAGCGCGACGCCCGGCATCGCGAGCAGCAGCGCGAGCCAGAAGCCCTGCTGCAGCGCGGGTGCGATCGCCTCCGGGCGGCGCGCGCCGATGTGATGCGCGATGGTGGGCGCCACCGCCTGCAGCGTGCCGGTGAGCAGCATCACCACCGAGATGTAGTAGCTGCTGCCGATGGCGACGCCGGCGAGGTCCTCGGTGCCGTAGCGCCCGGCGATCACAGTGTCGGCGACCATCATGGTCATCGACAGCAGCTGCGCGATCAGCACGGGCCAGGCGTGGTGCAGCAGCTGGGCGACGATGGCGCGGCTGCTGCAGGCGGGCGGCGAAGTGACCGGATCGCTCATCCTCGCGGTGGCTTCACCGGCGCTCAGCGGGTGGATCCGGGGGCGGGTTGCGGGCTGCGCTCCTCGACCGGTGCCGGCGCCTGCTGGGTGCCCGTCCCAGCCTCGTCCGCCTTCGGACGCACGCTGTCGATCGCGTCCTTGCCCACTTCCTTCAGACGCTGCGCGGCGTCGCGCGTAGCCTCGGCGATGCGCTGCGCCGCGTGCTCGGCCGCCTCCTTGGCGTCGCGCACGGTCTCGTCCTTGCTGGCCTCGGCGGCAGCCTCGACGCCCTCGCGCACCTTCGTCTCCGTGCCCTCGACCACCGCCTGCGCGGCCGCAGCGCCGGCTTCGCCGAGCTTCTTCGCCGCCTCGCCCGCCTTCTGCGCGGCTTCGCGCGCGGCCTCGACCGCCTCGCGGCCGGCCTCGCGCGCCTGTTCGCCGGCGGCCGGGGCCGGCTTGGCGGCGGGCGCCTGGTGCTGGGCAGGCTCGGGCGAACAGGCGGCAAGCAGGCTCAGGCCGAGGGCGGCGAGCAGGAGGCGCAGGGTTTTCATCGTCGTTGGGGGATCGGTGGTGGCAGGGGAACAGGGCAAGAGCTTACGGCTTCCGACACCGAAGACAACACGCCGACTGCACGCTGCAACATCCGGAAAGCAAATGGGCCCTCGCGGGCCCATCTGAGTACGTGCGGAGAACGCGCGCGGCTTACTTGACGCGGTTCTTGTACTCGTCGGTGCGGGTGTCGATCTCGATCTTGTCGCCGATCTCGACGAAGGCCGGCACCGGCAGCTCGAAGCCGGTGGCGATGCGGGCCGGCTTCATGACCTTGCCCGAGGTGTCGCCCTTGACGGCGGGCTCGGTGTAGACGACTTCGCGCACCACGCTGTTGGGCAGTTCGACCGAGATCGCCTTGCCGTTGTAGAACACGACTTCGCACTGCAGGCCGTCCTCGAGGTACTTGAGGGCGTCGGTCATGTTCTCGGCCTCGACCTCGTACTGCTCGTAGTCGGCGTCCATGAACACGTACATCGGGTCGGCGAAGTACGAATAGGTGACTTCCTTGTGGTCCAGGACCACGACCTCGAACTTGTCGTCCGCCTTGTAGACCGACTCCGACGGCGCGCCGGTGAGCAGGTTCTTGAACTTCATCTTGACCACGGCGGCGTTGCGGCCCGACTTGTTGTATTCGGCCTTCTGCACCACCAGCGGGTCGCTGCCGACCATGACGACGTTGCCGGAGCGGAGTTCCTGAGCGGTTTTCATGCTGTTTCCTGAATTGATCGACGCGGCTCGTGGCCGCATGTCCTTGAAAAAATTAGCGCGCGATTCTACCCCGGGCCGCCCTTGATGTGGAAACAGAATTCTGTCAAGCGGCGGGCGAGATCGGGCATCGCGGCCTGGCTGTCGCACCATGCCCGCGCATGCGCGCCGAGGGCCGGCAGCGCGTCGGCGAATGCCGGCCACGCCGCGGCCGGCGTCAGGCCCGCGGGCGCGCAGCCGTTCCACGCGCGCCAGAAGCCGCCGAGCGCCGCGGCCGGCGCCGGCGGCAGGCCGGCGAGGTAGCGCGCGAGGAAGGCCTCGAGCTTGTCGTGATGGGCGGTGTCCGACTGCGGGTAGATCTGCCACACGAAGGGCCGCGCCGCCCACTGCGCACGCACGAAGGAATCCTCGCCACGCACGAAGACGAGGTCGCAGGCCCACAGCTGCGCGTCGTAGTCGTCCTGGTCGGTGAAGGGCAGCACCTGCACCGACAGCGCGCCGCGGCGGATGCGGGCGCCGACCTCGAGGGCGGGCGCGTCGAGCGCCGCGGCGACATCGGGCAGTACGCGCGACACCGGCACCAGCACGTGGATCGGGCGCGGCCCCTGCGCCCAGGCCTGCAGCAGCGCCGCGAGCGCCGGCTGCTCGTAGGCGAACAGGGACACGACCAGGCCATCCTCGGCCGCCGTCGGCAGGCCGCGCGCCGCGCGCCACGCCGCCCGCCCCTGCGGCTGCGACAGGAAGCGGTCGCGGCGTGCCAGCAGATCGGGCTCGCGCAGCAGGCCGCCGGTGTTCGCATCGAAGCCGGGGAAGAAGAAATGCTTCACCAGCGGCAGACGCGGGTGGGGCGAGGCCAGGCCGTGGCAGCCCGCGACCCAGTCCTCCGCCGACAGGTACTCGAGGTTGATCCACACCGGCGCCACCGCCTGCGCCGCCATGGCGTCGAGCTGCGCGGGCGGCAGCTCGCAGGCGAAGGCCTCGATGACGATCTCGCCCGGCGCGGACGGCACGAAGGCCGGCGTCCAGTGGCGCAGCGCCACCCCGTCCACCACGCCGCCCACGGCCGGCTCGATGCCGGCGGCGGCCGGGCAGATGCGCGTCAGCACCGCCCAGTCATCGACCCAGAGCCTGACCGGCGCCGCTCCGCGCCGCGCCAGATCCCTTGCCAGCCGCCAGCAGACGCCGATATCCCCAAAGTTGTCCACAACCTGGCAGAAGATCTCCCACGCAGGGCGGGGTGCGGGCACGGAATCCATCATCGGCGTGAACAATCCTGGGCAAAGGGGCGGAACAACATGTGAACAAGGGCCTCGCGAGCGCGCGGCGCAAAAACGATGGACAAAGCGCGCACAGCCCGCCAAGAGGCTTATCAACCTCTTCTTCCGGGGCTGGATGCCAGGGGCGGCATGCCCTCCACGAACTTATCCACAGATTTCCGCGCACTGTTAACTTCTTTATTGTTTAAATCAATAGAAAAACAGAAGAACAAACACGAACCTGCGCAGCACGGGCGGCAAGCCCGCAGGCTTGCAGGTAGAATCCCGGCGACCAACATGCCGGCATACGCGGCACGGCGCGCCTGCGCCCACGAAAACACCGATCCTGCAGCGGCGGCGCTGCAGCCAGAGGGAGCCCCACCGTGGCACGACGAAACGTCCTACCGCTGTTTCTGATCTTGATCGCCCCGCTCGCGAGCGCTGCCGGGAGCACCGCCAACCCGGTCAGTCCCGAAGCGGCGCAGGAGGAAGGCGTGCTGGACGCCACCCGCAGCCAGGTCCGGGGCTTCTCGCTATGGCTGGGTGAATCGGTCAACGACTGGTTCGGCGATCGACCGTTCACCGACGGTGGCAAGGTGACGCACGGCCGGCTCGGGCTGCGCAACCTGTGGCGACAGGACGAAGGCTGGGACACCAGCGTGCGTTTCCGCGCGCGCTTCGACCTGCCCAACCTGCGCGACAAGGCCTATGTGTTCATCGGCCGGCAGAACGAGCGCGAGCTGGTGACCGACCAGTCCGAGGCCTTCACCCGTGAGCAGCTGCTGCTCGAGGAGCGGCGGCGCGAGGATCAGACCGGCTTTGCCGGCCTCGGGGTGGCCTTGCGCAAGAACCTGGACTTCCGCGTCGGTGTTCGCGGGGGACTGAAGTTCTACACCCAGGCGCGCTATCGCAAGCAGTGGGAGCTCGGCGCGCTCGACCGCATCGAGTTCCGCGAGACGGTCTTCTGGACCAACCGCGACAAGTTCGGCTCGACCACCGCGCTCGATTACCAGCACGCGTTCACGCCGACGCTGTCGCTGCAGTGGCAGAACGCCGCGACCATCTCGGAGAAGACCGACGACTTCGCCTGGGGCAGCAGCCTGGGCCTGTTCAAGCGCTTCGGCGACGACCGCCTGCTGTCGGGGGAGATGGTCGTCACCGGCGAGACCGGCGCGAAGGAAGAGGTGGACGAGTACGGCGTGCGGATGAAATGGACACAGCCGGTCTATCGCGACTGGCTGATCGGCGAGTTCATCGTCGGCCACTACTGGCCGCAGCGCGAGGACCGCGAGCGCGAACGGTCGTGGGCGGCGGGCGTGAATCTGGAGATGCGCTTCTGACCCGGCCGGGTCCCCGACGCGGACTGTCTGCAGAGGGGAAGGGGGGCGCGGGTCTGCCCGCGCCCGCGGAATGGACGGGCGACCGCCTCAGGCTTAGTCGGCCAGGCGCGCCAGATCCTCGGCTTCCAGCCAGCGCCATTGCCCGGGCGCGAGCTCGCCCGGCAGGTCCAGCCCGCCGACGCGGCTGCGATGCAGGGCTTCGACGCGGTTGCCCGCGGCGCCGATCATGCGCTTGACCTGGTGGTACTTGCCTTCGCAGATCGTCAGCCGCAGCGTGCTCGGGCTGGTGAGCTCGCAGGCCGCGGCGGCGATCGGCGCGGGCTCGTCGTGCAGCTCGACGCCGGCCACCAACTGCTCGGCGAAATCCTGCTCGACCGCGTGCTTGAGCGTGACCTCATAGACCTTGGGCGTGCGCTTCTTGCCCGAACTCCACTGGTGGATGAACTGGCCGTCGTCGGACAGCAGCAGCAGGCCGGTGGTGTCCTGATCGAGGCGGCCGACGCACTGCACGCCGCGGTTCAGCAACTGCGGCGGCAACAGCGTGAATACCGAGGGGTGGAAGGTCGGCTTCTGCGAGCATTCGTAGCCCGTGGGCTTGTGCAGCACGACGTAGGCCTGGGCGCGGTAGCGCCAGGAGGCGCCATCGACGCTGAATTCGATGCCCGGCGAACCATCGCGGCTGGCGGGGTCGAATTCGGCATTGGGATCGTCGCAGGCTTCACCGGCGACGCTGACGTAACCGGCACGGATGAGGGCGCGGCATTCCTTGCGGCTGCCGAAGCCCTGGGCATGGAGGAGGCGTTCGAGTTGCATGGAGCGCATGGTATCCCGGCCCATGGTGCGAGCGGGTAAACTGCCGCCCTGCCCGTTCAGGAGACAGCCTTGAAATTCGAACACCTGATCGAGGTCAATGATCTCGCCAACCCGCTGCAGGTGCCGCTCAGCCGTGAAGAGCTGTGGTTCGGCCTGCTGTGCCGCGCCGAGGATGCGCGCGTCTTCCTCCCCGGCCTGGAAGCCTGTGACATCGTCGAGCGCGGCGAGGCACGCCTGGTGCGCGACCTGCGCTTCGGCAACGCCGTCATCCGCGACTGCGTCACCTTCGAGCCGCTGCGCTGGATCCGCTTCGAGTCCGAGGCCAACGCCGAGCATGCCGGCGGCAGCCTCACGATCACGATCGAGGAGCCCGCGCCCGGCGCGTTCTTCCTGCGCTTCAGCTACCACACCTCGCTGCCCGAGGGCGGCGAGGATGCGCGCTACGCCGAGTTCGTGCGTTCGGCCTACCACCAGTCCGACATCGACACCGTGCGCGTGATCCGCATGCTCGCCGAGTCCGGCGGGCTGGCGCAGTAAGGCGCTCCACGCTTCCACACCACGCTGCGGCCTGCCGTGCCGGCGTGGGAGCGGGCGTGCCCGCTCTCACGGCAGGGTGCCGCGCGTCTCCCCTTTTGCATCTCACCAACAGGAAACACCCCGACATGTGGTTCAAGAATCTGCAGATCTATCGCCTGCCCGCCAACTGGGACATGACGGCCGAGCGCCTCGAGGAGCAGCTCGCGAAGAAGCCCTTCCACCCCTGCGGCAGCCAGGACTTGGAGAGCCGCGGCTGGCTGTCGCCGCTCGGCAATGAGGTGCTGGTACATGCGGTGGGCGGCCAGTGGCTGGTCTGCCTCGGCTTCGAGCATCGCCTGCTGCCCTCCGCGGTGGTCAAGCAGGAGGCCGACGAGCGCGCCGAGGAGCTGGCCGAGCAGCAGGGCTACAAGCTCGGCCGCAAGCAGCTCAAGGAGCTGCGCGAGCAGGTCACGCAGGAGCTGCTGCCGCGTGCCTTCACCCGCCGCCGTCGCATGTTCGCCTGGATCGACCCGGTCAATGGCTGGCTGGTGGTCGATGCCGCCAGCCAGAGCAAGGCCGAGGACATGCTCGAGCAGCTGCGCCACACGCTCGACAGCTTCCCGCTCACCCTGCTGCGCACCGAGCGCTCACCGATGTCGGCGATGGCCGACTGGCTGGCCGGCGGCGAGGCCCCGGACGGCTTCACCATCGACCAGGACTGCGAGCTGCGCTCGGTGGCCGAGGACAAGGCCGCGGTACGCTACGCGCGCCATCCGCTCGAGGGTGACGACATCAAGGGCCACCTGGAAGCCGGCAAGCTGCCGACCCGGCTGGCGCTGACCTTCGACGACCGCATCAGCTTCGTGCTCACCGAGAAGCTCGAGATCAAGCGCCTCGACTTCCTCGACGTCGTGCGCGACCAGGTCGGCGAGGCCGACAAGGACGACGCCGAGGCGCTGTTCAACGCGGAGTTCGCGCTGATGACCGGCGAGCTCGCTCACCTGCTGCCGGCGGTGGTGGTGGCGCTCGGCGACGAGCTGAGCGCGGACGCGGTCGTCCCCGCTGGCGTCACGGCCGAACTGCCGCGGCTGCAGGCCGACAAGCCGGTTGCTCAGCCGATCGCTGCTGACGATCCGCCGTTCTGAGCCTGTCGACGCGGGGTTCGAGCTCAGGCAGGGTTCCGCTTCTGGGTGTACACAGAATTTAAAGATTTAAAAGATCATAAAGATCATGTACGCCCCGTTTCTGTGGATAAGTGCCTTTATCCGATGAAATACAGGCGCTTGGACGACGGAGAACCCGGTGCACGAGGATGCGGTTAACGAAGGATGCTTTGTTGATGGAAATCGCCTCCCCGCGGCCTGCGGTACTTATCCACAATCCGATGCCCTGCCTGACCACAGCTTTCCCACCGCTCCATAAACGATGCGCAGGATCCGATCAGCGCTTGCGAACCCGCTCGCAGTCGAGCTGCGCTAGAGTCTGGCCATGAACGACGTGATGATCCTCGAATGGTGGCACTGGGAGATCGCCGGCCTCGCGCTGGTGCTGCTGGAGCTCGCCGTGCCGGCCTTCTTCGTGATCTGGTTCGGCTTCGGTGCGATGCTGGTCGGCCTCGCGCTGCTGGTGGCGCCGGGCCTGGCGCTGAGCGCGCAGATCGGGCTGTGGGTGCTGGCCTCGGTGGCGATGACGGTGCTGTGGTTCCGGGTGTTCAAGCGCTCGCAGCACAAGACCCTGGTCGGCACCGCGGCCGGCGAGGTGATCGGCGAGATCGGCCTGCTGGTGAGCGCGGTGGCGCCCTTCGAGCGCGGCAAGGTGCGCTTCCAGCGCCCGGTGCTGGGCGCCGAGGAGTGGGCCTGCATGGCCGAATCCGCGATCGCCGCCGGCGAGCGGGTGCGGGTGGTGAGCGTCGAGGGCAGTTACGTCAAGGTGGCGAAAGCCTGATCAACAAGGGAAAGACAACGTGTTCGCATCCGAAGGCCTGGCGATCGCAATCGCCGTACTGATCTTCGTCGTCGTCACCATCGCCAAGGGCGTGCGCCTGGTGGCGCAGGGCGAGGAGTGGGTGGTCGAGCGCCTGGGCAAGTACCACACCACGCTGCGCCCGGGCCTCAACATCCTGATCCCGTACCTGGACAAGGTGGCTTACAAGCTGGTCACCAAGGACATCATCCTCGACGTGCAGAAGCAGGAGGTCATCACCCGCGACAACGCGGTGATCCTGACCAACGCGATCGCCTTCGTGAAGGTCACCGACCCGGTCAAGGCGGTGTATGGGGTGACCGACTTCGCCGAGGCGATCCGCAACCTGATCATGACGACATTGCGCTCGATCGTCGGCGAAATGGAGCTCGACGAGGCGCTGTCCTCGCGCGACAAGATCAAGGCCCGGCTGCGCGAGAGCATCGCCGACGAGGCGGTGGATTGGGGGCTGACGGTGAAGTCGGTCGAGATCCAGGACATCAAGCCGTCCGAATCCATGCAGCGCGCGATGGAGCTGCAGGCCGCCGCCGAGCGCGAGCGCAAGGCCGCGGTGACCAAGGCCGAGGGTGCCAAGCAGGCGGCCATCCTCGAGGCCGAGGCGCGGCTGGAATCGGCCAAGCGCGACGCCAACGCCCAGGTCATGCTCGCCGAGGCCTCGGCCGAGTCGATCCGCCGCGTGTCAGCCAGCATCGGCGACCAGGGCGGGCCGATGATGTATCTGCTCGGCGAGAAGTACATCGCGGCGCTCGAGAAGCTCGGCGAGTCCGGCAGCGCCAAGATCGTGGTGATGCCCGCCGACCTGCAGGAGACCCTGCGCGGCCTGGTCGGCCGGCTCGGCGCGCGCGGCTAAGCCTGCGTCGTCCAGGCCCCCTCAAGGCCCCATCCAGGCCCCCTCCAGGCGTCCCCGATCGATCAACCCGGATCCGCACCCGCACAAGGAAGACAACGATGCTGAAACCCTCGCACACCGTCCGCGGCCTGCTTGCCGCCGTCGCCCTCGCTACCGCCTCCAGCGGCGCGCTGGCGCAGAAGTTCATGACCGACAAAGCCGAGGTCGAGAAGCTGCTCACCGGCGCCACCTTCATCGGCGTGTATCTGCGCACCGAAAGCGCCTACACCCTCAAGTTCGGTACCGACGGCAGGCTCACCGACACCACCGGCGCCAAGGCGCGCTGGTGGGTGGACGAGCAGGCGCGCTATTGCCGCGAATGGCTGGACGGCAAGCTCAAGGGCAACACCGGCTGCATGAACGTGGAGTCCGAGGACGGCCAGGTGGCGCTGTACTCTGAGGGGAAGAAGGTGGTCGAGGGCGTCGTCACCGGCAACTGAGGGGCATGACGCATGCTGGCCATGGGTCGGCCAGTCGTTCAATCGTGTTGATCGCCGGCGGCCGCAGCGACCCGCGCTCGGCCACCGGCTTCAAAGCCTGGGCGCGGGTCAGGACCCTCCGCGGCGCGGGGGCGGAGATCAGCCCAGCACTTCCCCGTGTTCGCGGGTGGCGTGGAAGGTGACCTTCGGCCACTTCTCCGCGGTCACTTCGAGGTTGTAGCGGCTGGTGGCCAGATACACCGGGTTGCCGTCGATGTCCTTGCCCAGGCGCAGCGCCTGCTCGCGCTCGAAGTTGCGCCGCGTCACCTCGTCCGGGAAGGTGAGCCAGCGCGCGGTGTGGATGTCGGCGGGCTCGAAGATCGCATCGACCTTGTACTCGTCCTTCAGGCGCTGGGCGACGATCTCGAACTGC
>JAREIX010000280.1 GCA_029286945.1 Thauera sp.
GAGCTTGCCGTCGACGCCGTCCTTGCCCCACTCGATGTCCATCGGGCGGCCGTAGTGCTTCTCGATGATCACCGCGTAGCGGGCGAGCTCGAGCACGTCCTCGTCGGTGAGCGAGAAGCGGTTGCGGTCGGCCTCGGCCACATCGACCGTGCGCACCGACTTGCCGGCGACGGCCTTGTCTGTGAACACCATCTTGATCAGCTTGGAGCCGAGGTTGCGGCGGATCACCGCCGGCTTGCCGAGCGCCAGGGTGGGCTTGTGCACGTAGAACTCGTCCGGGTTCACCGCGCCCTGCACCACCGTCTCGCCCAGGCCGTAGGAGGCGGTGATGAACACCACCTGGTCGAAGCCCGATTCGGTGTCGATCGAGAACATCACGCCCGAGGCGCCCGAGTCGGAGCGCACCATGCGCTGCACGCCGGCCGACAGCGCAACGTCGGCGTGGGCGAAGTTCTTGTGCACGCGGTAGGCGATCGCGCGGTCGTTGTATAGCGACGCGAACACTTCCTTCATCGCGTGCAGGATGTTCTCGTAGCCGTGTATGTTGAGGAAGGTCTCCTGCTGACCGGCGAAGGAGGCGTCCGGCAGGTCCTCGGCGGTGGCCGACGAGCGCACCGCGAAGCTGCCCTCGCCTTCGGCGGTGATCTGCTCGTAGGCGGTCTTGATCTCGGCCTCGAGCTTGGCCGGGAAGGGGATGTCGATGATCCACTGGCGGATCTGGGCGCCGGTCTTGGCGAGCGCATCGACGTCATCGACGTCGAGCGCGTCGAGCGCGGCATTGATGCGGTCGGCCAGGCCATCGTGGGCGAGGAACTCGCGGTAGGCCTCGGCCGTGGTCGCAAAACCACCCGGGACACGAACGCTGGAAGGCAGCTGGCTGATCATCTCGCCGAGGGAGGCGTTCTTGCCGCCCACCTTCTCGACATCGGTCATGCGCAGTTCGTTGAAGGGGATCACATATCGTGTCATGAGTGGCTTCCGCAAATGTTGGAGAGAACGCAAAATATCGGAGTTCGGAGTCTACGAGTTTTTGTGCTGTGCCGCATCACAGGGTTTGCCCCAATACGCGACGCCCCAGACCGGGGCCGCATCAAGGTTCAACATTATGAACGACACTCGCCGCCGCACCGTCTTCTTCGTCTCCGACGGGACCGGAATCACCGCAGAAACACTGGGACACAGCCTGCTTGCGCAGTTTCCGGACGCAAGATTCCGCCAGATCCGGGCCCCTTTCGTCGACGACATCGACAAGGCGATCGACTGCGCGGCACAGATCCGCGAGGCCGCGATCGAGGATGGCGTGCGTCCGATCGTGTTCAGCACGCTGGTCAATCAGGCCACGGTTGATGCACTGCACAAAGCCGACGCGCTGTTCCTCGACCTCTTCGACCGCTTCATCGGACCGCTCGAGGTCGAGCTCGGACAGCGCTCGACCCACGCCGTCGGCCGTTTCCACGGCATCGCCGACTGCCTCAACTACAAGCACCGCATCGAGGCGATCAACTTCGCCATGGCCCACGACGACGGAATCTCAAGCGACGGCGAGCTCGCCGAGGCGGACGTGATCCTGGTCGGCGTGTCGCGCTCGGGCAAGACGCCGACCAGCCTCTACCTCGCGATGCAGTTCGGTGTGAAGGCGGCCAACTACCCGCTGATCCCGGAGGACTTCGAGCGCAACAAGCTGCCCGGCGAGCTGCACAAGTACCGCAGCAAACTCTTCGGGCTCACCATCGCCCCCGAGCGCCTGTCGCAGATCCGCCAGGAACGCCGGCCCAACAGCCGCTACGCCTCGCTCGAGAACTGCCGCTACGAGATCGACGCCGCACAGAAGCTGATGCGGCGCGAGAACATCCGCTGGCTGGAGTCGACCACCAAGTCGATCGAGGAAATCTCCGCCACCATCCTGCAGACCGTCCGCGTCGAACACCCGGGCTTCTGACCCACACCGAACAACAACAAGCAACAGGAGATCCCCATGAAACGAACGCGCCTCAAGCGCCGCGGTGGCCTCGGCCGCACGGCCGAACAGCTCGTCCGGCTGGCCAACGGCCTGGCCGAATCGGGTAGCCGCGTCGAAGACCGCTATTGGGAGCAGCAGCTCGCCACCCTCATCGACCACACCCTGGCCGACAACGATGAGGAGGTGCTCAACACCGCGCTCGACCACCTCTACAGCGCCGACGCGCGCGCCTACGACGAGCTCGCCGACAACATCGAGTCGCGCGCCGAATGCGCCGCCGGCGCCTTCCCCGAGCACGACGTCGTGCTCATCGCCGCACCGGTGCTGGCCTGGTCGCGCTACCGCATCGCCGCCAGCAGCATCGCCCCCGCCGTGCTCGCCAACCTGCGCGTCCATCTGCAGGCCCACGTGCTCGCCAAGGGTGCGCGCCTGTCGGTGGCCGACTTCCTGTTCAGCCCCGACCAGCTGCCGCAGGGCTACTGCGCGACCGCCGAATTCGCCAAGGTGATCTGCGGCGCCGCGCTCGAAAACCTCGACCTCCACATCGAGACCGAGGGCATGCCCGAGACCGCGCAGTTCCTGTCCGACACCCGCTACCTGCTCGCCGCGGTGGCCGTGCCGCGCGGCACCCCGCTGTTCCGCTGGCAGGAAGCCGACGGCAGCCGTGACGCCGCGCTCGAGCAGTGGCGTGCACAGGGCGGCGCCTGTCTCACCCCGCTGATGCCCGGCTGTGCGGTCGACCTCGTGCTGCCCGAGTCCTATTTCGCCGCCAGCCGCGCCGCCGACAAGGACAGCCGGCCCTACTCGGTACGCGCCTCGGTGGCCTACCTCGGCACCACACTCGAAACCCCGGCCGCCAACCTGCGCGCGGTGATCGCCCCGTTCTGGGAGCGCAACCTCGAGGAATACCGCATCGGCTTCACCGTGCGCGGCCAGGACGCCGTCGTGCATGGCGTGGTGTGGCCGCTGCTGGGCGCCGAGGACGAGACCACCGAATGCGCCGCACAGATCGAGGCCGTGCTGCGCGAGTCGGGCGTGAACGAGGTGGTGTTTCTCGACCACCAGTTCCCGATGGAGTACTGCGACGACTGCGGCGCCCCGCTCTACCCCTCGCCCGAGGGCGAGATCGCGCACGCCGAGATGCCCGAGGAACAGGCCGAACAGATGCCGCGCCATCTGCACTGAGAAGGCCCTCATTCGCGGGCAAGCCCGCTCCCACAGCACCCGTCCGCCTCCGTGGGAGCGGGCTTGCCCGCGAATGCAGCCTCGAAGCCCTCCAACCAGGAGCCCCGACCATGCCCCCGAAAATCTCCAAACCCGACGCCGAATGGCGCCGCCAGCTCACCGACATGCAATACCACGTCACCCGCCAGAAGGGCACCGAGCGTGCCTTCACCGGCGAGTACTGGGACGTCTGGGACAAGGGCGCCTACAGCTGCGTGTGCTGCGGCGCGCCGCTGTTCCGCTCCGAGCACAAGTTCGACGCCGGCTGCGGCTGGCCGAGCTTCTGGACCGCAGCCGAGCCCGACAACGTCGAAAGCGCGGTCGACCGCAGCCACTTCATGGTGCGCACCGAGGTCCTCTGCCACCAGTGCGGCGCCCACCTCGGCCACGTCTTCGAAGACGGCCCCCAGCCCAC
>JAREIX010000043.1 GCA_029286945.1 Thauera sp.
GCCGGCGCCGACCATCTGCGCGATCAGGTAGAAGGCCACCACGACCAGGGTGCCCGAGGCCGCGAAGGCGCGGATCGGGGTCTGCTGGAAGCGGTAGGCGGCGACGTCGGCGAAGGTGAACTTGCCGAGGTTGCGCAGGCGCTCGGCCATCAGGAAGGTGATCACCGGCCAGCCGACCAGGAAGCCGATCGAGTAGATCAGGCCGTCATAGCCGTTGGCCATCACCGCCGCGGAAATACCGAGGAAGGAAGCCGCCGACATGTAGTCGCCGGCGATCGCCAGGCCGTTCTGGAAGCCGGTGATACCGCCGCCGGCGGTGTAGAAGTCGGCCGCCGACTTGGTCTTGGAGGCCGCCCACTTGGTGATGTACAGCGTGCCGAGGACGAACACGCCGAACATCATGATGGCCGTCCAGTTGGTGGCCTGCTTCTCGGCCTGGCCGAGGTCGCCGCCGGCGGCCAGGGCCAGCGAGGACAGCAGGGCGAGCGCGAGGCCGCCCGCGAGCTTCAGGTGGGTGCCGTTCATTTGCCGCTCTCCTGGACGATCTCGCGGGTCAGGCGGTCGAACTCGGAGTTCGCGCGCCGCACGTAGAAGCCGGTGATCAGGATGGTGAACACGATCACGCCAAGGCCGACGGGGATGCCGACCGTCATCACGCCCTCGCCCAGGCGCTGCGAGAACAGCTCCTTGTCGAAGGCGATGATGGCGATGTAGCCGTAGTAGACGACCATCATGATCGCCGTGAGGATCCAGCCGAAGCTGGAGCGCGTGCGTACCAGCTGCTGGTACTTGGGGTTGGCAGCGATTTTTGCCGCCATATCGTTTTCCATATCTCCCTCCTGCATCGGTGAAAGGACCGGACGCCCGTCCGGTTGGACGCACTTTGGGGGGGGAGACTTACATTCTGCTTACGCACGCATAAAAATATTCTTTTATTACAGATACTTAATGCATTCTTAACGAAAACTTAAGAAGGTTACCGGCCTCACGCCCCCGCGAGGAAGCGCGCGAACGCCGCCGGCAGCGGCGCGTTCTCCAGGCTGCGCTGGGTGAACAGGAAGCGCCCGTCGCAGACGAAGCCGAGATCGGCCCAGTCCACCGCGTTGAGCGCATCGCGGAAGGCCTCGATGTTGACGTCGGCGCGGCGCGGAAACACCGCCATCACCGCCCCGTCATAGTCCTTGCACGGATGCACGAAGAAGGGCTGCGCGACCCGCGTCTTGCCATTCACATACACCCGCGGCTGCGTGCTGCGGTAATGCAGGCGGCCCCACATCCACCAGTTCGACGCGTCGAACTTCGTCACCTTGCGCTGCAGCAGGCGCGCCTTGTGCGGCAGCAGCGCGTCCGGAGGGGATTCGCCGGGCTCGGAGAAGATCATGCGCCGGGTCTGGCCGCTACTGACGGTGTGCGAGCAGACGAAGTCGCGGTTGCCCCGCAGCGGGTCGGCGTACAACGCGTCCGCGCCCGACACCGCGCCGACCTTGACGAAGGCGACGTCGGCCAGCCGCAGCGGGTAGTCGCCGCGGGCGAACATCAGGTGGCCGGCGCATTCGATGAAGTGGCGCGTCTCCCACGCCGGCGCGGCGAGCGCCGCGGCGAGGTCGTCGCCGACGCCGATCTCGCAGTAGCGCAGGCTGCGCTCGCTGCAACCCTTCTCGAAGCGCCAGATCATGCAGTTCGGCACCGCGTCCGGGAACACGCGCGCATCCCCCAGCTCGATCGCATCGGTGATGCTGCCGGCCTCGAACAGCAGGCGGTTCAGCTTCACCGCCGAGGTCGCCTTGAGGAAGTCGCGCGGGGTGATGAAGATCAGCTCGCCGCCCGGCTTCAGGTGGCGCAGGCACTTGTCGATGAAGAACAGGTAGAGGTTGGCACGCTTGTCGAGACACGCCCCGTAGCCGCCGCGCGCGATCAGCGCCTGGGTGGCGGGCGGGATGTCCTGGCAGCGCACGTAGGGCGGGTTGCCGATGATGGTGTCGAACTGCTCGCGCTCGGGGTAGGCGAAGAAGTCGATCGCCTGTGCGCCGGGCGGACAGTGGTCGGGGTCGAGCTCCAGCCCCACCGCGCCGGGCAGGTGGCGCAGGAAGGCGCCGTCGCCGCAGGAGGGCTCGAGCACGCGGCCCGCGTTGCGGCGCAACGCGAGCATCGCGCGCACCACCGGCTCGGGCGTGAAGATCTGACCGAGCGCGGCGACATCGCGCAGGCCGAGGGCGAGCTGGTCAGACATGGCTCGCTCCGTGGCGGGGAACCACCCGGGGGGCGTGGGGATCAAGGCAGGCAGACATGGGCGGCGATGTTACCAAGGCCGCCCCCCGCCGGGGTGTCCCGCCGCGCGAACGGGCCGCCCCTCCCCTGGCCCCGAGCCGCCCGGCGGCGCGCAACCGGACTTCGCCGCGATGCCTGCACCTCCGATGCCGACACCTCCTGCCCACGTCGCCCCGCCCGACGCCGACGCGCTGCTGCGCCTGATCGACGAGGTCGTGCACGAACTGCAGCCCGGCACGACGCGCCGCGCCAGCCTCGACAGCGCGCTCGACCGCGAGCTCGGCCTCGACAGCCTGAGCCGGGTCGAGCTGCTCGCCCGCATCGAGCGCCGCTTCGCGCTGCGCCTGCCCACCGAGGTGCTCGCGGGCGCCGGGACGCCGCGCGAACTGCTGCGCGCGATGACGCAGGCCGCGCGCGCGCCTGCGCCGCCCCGCACCCCAGGTGGAGCCGCTGCCACGGACGCGGACACCCCTGCTGCCGGCGCACACGCGGCCGCTGCGGATCGCGGCGCGCCGCCGCACGCCTCGCCGGAGCTGGCGCGGGATGGCGCCCCGCCCGCGCTGCCGGAATCGGCCGCAACCCTGATCGAGGTCCTCGAATGGCACCTCGCCCGCCACCCCGCGCGCACCCACGTGCGCTTCCTAGTCGACGACGAGCACGCGGAGACACTGAGCTACGCACAGCTGTACGCGGCCGCCACACGCTTCGCGGGCGCGCTGGTGGCGCTCGGCGTGCGCCCGGGCGACTGCGTGGCGCTGATGCTGCCCTCGGGGCTGGACTTCTTCCGCTGCTTCTTCGCCATCCTGTTCGCCGGCGCGGTGCCGGTGCCGATGTATCCGCCGGCCCGCCCCAACCAGATCGAGGAGCACCTGCGTCGCCAGGCCGGCATCCTGCGCAACTGCGAGGCGCGGGTGCTGATCACCTTCGAGCGCGTGCGCCCGCTCGCGCGCATGCTCGCCGGGCTGGTGCCGACGCTCGCCCATGTCAGCACACCGGCCGCGCTCGCGGCGGCCGACGCCACCCCGCTCGCGCCGCAACCGCTGCGCAGCAGCGCGCTCGGCCTCATCCAGTACACCTCCGGCTCCACCGGCGACCCCAAGGGCGTGGCGCTGAGCCACGCCAACCTGCTCGCCAACATCCGCGCCTGGGGCCGCGCCGCCGCGGTGGTCCCGCAGGACGTGTGCGTGAGCTGGCTGCCGCTGTACCACGACATGGGCCTGATCGGCACCTGGCTCGGCAGCCTGTACCACGGCTGCACCCTGGTGCTGATGTCGCCGCTCGATTTCCTCGCCCGCCCCGAGCGCTGGCTGTGGGCGATCCACCGCTACCGCGGCACGGTCACCGCCGCACCCAACTTCGCCTTCGAGCTGTGCGTCAAGCGCCTCGCCGACACCGCGCTCGACGGCCTCGATCTGTCGTGCTGGCGGCTGGCGGCCAACGGCGCCGAGCCGGTCAACCCCGACACCCTGGCGCGCTTCGCCGCCGCCTTCGCCCGCTACGGCCTGGATGCGCGCATCCTGACGCCGGTCTATGGCCTGGCCGAATGCGCCGTCGGCCTGTGCGTGCCCCCGCCCGGGCGCGGCGTGGTGGTCGATCGGGTGCAGCGCGCCAGCGTGCGCCTGGGCGCCCAGGTCGAGCCTGCGGCCGACACCGCGGGCTCGACCGACACGACGGATGCTGCCGACGCTGCGAGCCCTGGGCACGCTGCGGGGACGGCAAACGCCGCGGACACCGCCGACACGCTGCGCCTGGTCTCCTGCGGCCCCGCCCTGCCCGGCCACGCACTGCGCATCGTCGACGCCGACGGCCAGCCGCTGCCCGAGCGCCACATCGGCGCAGTCGAGTTCCGCGGCCCCTCGGCCACCGCCGGCTACTACAGCAACCCGGCCGCCACCACGGCGCTGATCCGCGACGGCTGGCTCGCCACCGGCGACCACGGCTACCTCGCCGGCGGCGAGCTCTACCTCACCGGCCGCGCGAAGGAGATGATCATCCGCGCCGGCCGCAACCTCTACCCCTACGACCTCGAGCAGGCGGTGGGCGCGCTGCCCGGCGTGCGCAAGGGCTGCGTCGCGGTGTTCGGCACCCATGCGGCGGGCGAGGCGGACGAGCGCCTGGTGGTGGTGGCGGAGACGCGGCTGCGCGACGCGCAGGCGCGGGCGGCACTCGAGGCGCAGATCACCGCCACCGCGATGGACGCGCTCGGCCTCGCGCCCGACGCGGTCGTGCTCGCTCCGCCGCACGCGGTGCTCAAGACCTCCAGCGGCAAGATCCGGCGCGCCGCCATCCGCGACGCCTACCTCGCCGGCACGCTCGGCGCCCCCAGCCGCGCCGCCTGGCTGCAGGTGCTGCGCCTGCAGCTGGCGAGCCTCGCCGGCCGTGCACGCCGCGCCGCGCTGGCGGCGCCGGGTCAGGTGCAGGCGGCGTGGGTGTGGACCAGCTTCCTGCTGCTCGCGCCGCTCGCTGCGCTCGCCATCCTCACCTTGCCCCGGCTCGCGCAGCGTTGGAGCGTCTGTCACCGCCTCGCGCGCCTGCACGCACGGTTGATCGGCTGCCCGCTTCGGGTCGAGGGCGTGGATAGCCTGCCCGCGACCGGCTGCGTGCTGGTCGCCAACCACGCCAGCTACATCGACGGCCTCGTGCTCGCCGCCGCGCTGCCGCAGCCGGTGCGCTTCGTGGCCAAGGCCGAGCTGCGCGACAGCCGCCTGCTGCGCCCGCTGTTCGAGCGCATGGGCACGCTGTTCGTGCGCCGCTTCGACGCCAGCCACGGCGTCGAGGACGCCGACGCGCTCGCCGCCGGCGCCGGCACCGGCGCGCCGCTGCTGTTCTTCGCCGAGGGCACCTTCAGCGCCCGCCCCGGCCTGCAGGCCTTCCGCCTCGGCGCCTTCCAGGCCGCCGCACGCCAAGGCCTGCCGGTGGTGCCGGTCGCGCTCGCCGGCACCCGTGCGCTGCTGCCCGACGGCAGCTGGCGACCGCGGCCCGGCGCGCTCACGGTGACCCTCTGCGCGCCGCATGCGCCCGCCGGCGAGGACTGGCACGACCTGCTCGCGCTGCGCGACGCGGTGCGTGCCGACATCCTGGCGCACTGTGGCGAGGACGACGCGACCCGGCGCTGAGGCGGCCGCAGGCGCCACCGGCGAGGCCTGAACCTGCCCGGTCGCGCCCCGGCCGTTGCCGCGCAGCATGGCGGGGGCGCCTCGCCCCTGCCTATACTGCGGCCATGGGCGACGTCCGCCCGTCCGTCTTCCACATGAGGAAACCCGCATGTCCCACTGGTACCCCGACAACGCCGAGTCCATCGGCCACACCCCGCTCGTCCGCCTCAACCGCGTCACCGACGGCGCCCAGGCCACCGTGCTGGCCAAGATCGAGGGCCGCAACCCGGCCTTCTCGGTGAAGTGCCGCATCGGCGCGTCGATGGTGAAGGACGCCGAAGCCCACGGCCGCCTCGGCCCCGGCAAGGAGATCGTCGAGCCCACCAGCGGCAACACCGGCATTGCGCTCGCCTTCGTGTGCGCCGCGCGCGGCATCCCGCTCACGCTGACGATGCCCGAGACGATGAGCATCGAGCGCCGCAAGCTGCTGGTGGCCTATGGCGCGAAGCTGGTGCTGACCGAAGGTCCCAAGGGCATGAGCGGGGCGATCGCGAAGGCGAAGGAGATCGTCGACAGCGACCCCGACCGCTACGTGCTGCTGCAGCAGTTCGAGAACCCCGCCAACCCGGCGATCCACGAGACGACGACCGGCCCCGAGATCTGGAACGATACGAACGGCGCGATCGACATCCTGGTCTCGGGTGTGGGCACCGGCGGCACCATCACCGGGGTTTCGCGCTACATCAAGCGCGTGCGCGGCAAGGACATCCAGTCGGTGGCGGTGGAGCCGACCGCCAGCCCGGTGCTGACCCAGCACCTCGCCGGCCAGCCGCTCGCACCGGCGCCGCACAAGATCCAGGGCATCGGCGCGGGCTTCGTGCCCAAGGTGCTGGACCTGTCGCTGGTCGACAGCGTCGAGCAGGTGAGCAACGAGGACGCGGTGCTCTACGCCCGCCGCCTGGCGCGCGAGGAAGGCATCCTCGCCGGCATCTCCTGCGGCGCGGCCGCGGCGGTCGCGGTACGCCTGGCACAGCGGCCGGAGAATGCGGGCAAGACGATCGTGGTGATCCTGCCGGACTCGGGCGAGCGCTACCTGAGCTCGATCCTGTTCGAGGGAATGTTCGACGAGAAGGGGATGGCGATCTGAGTGATCGTCTGCGGGCGTAAGAACCGTCTCCGCTCAATGGTTTCCGGAAAGGGACGCGCACGGGGTGTTCCTTCCGGGGCTGCGGAACTCGCCCTTCGGGCTCGGACAGTCCTCGCCCCTTCAGGAACACCCCGCACGCATCCTGGAATCGTGGGTTCAGCTCAATGGAAAGCAAGACACTGAGTTCTGGAGCCTTGCTCGTGCCTCCACCAGAAGGGAGCAAAGCGTCGAAAACCGATGGTTATTGGGAAATCGAACAGCAACTACAGTAGCCGGGGATGTGCGGGGTATTCATGAAGGGGCGAGGACTGTCCGAGCGAGGAATCGAGCGAGTTCCGCAGCCCCGGAAGGAATACCCCGCGCGTCCCCGGCGGATCGCAAGCACTCAAGCCCAAGCTCAAGCTCAAGCGCAGCTTGCAAGGCTGAGCAGTCATTCCGACCTGGGAGCACGTCCAACGATGCCGATCGAGACCCGCCGCGCCTACGACCCACCCACCCCCGACGACGGCTGCCGCGTGCTCGTCGACCGCCTGTGGCCGCGCGGCCTCAAGCGCGAGAGCGCGGGCGTCGACCACTGGCTGCGCGAGCTCGCGCCGTCGAACGAACTGCGCAAGTGGTTCGGCCACGACCCCGAACGCTGGGATGAATTCCGCCGGCGCTACGCCGACGAGCTGCAATCCCCCGCGGCCGCCCCGGCGCTCGCCGAACTGCGCGGCCTGATCGCCGCGCATCCGGTCCTCACCCTGGTCTATGGCGCGCGGGACACCACGCACAACAACGCCGAGGCGCTGCGCCTGTGGCTGGAAGGTGAGGCCGGCCCGGGCGGGACATGAAAACGCCCCCCGGCAAGCGCCGCCCCCATCAGGCCCCGGCCAGCCCCTGCCGCGCCGCGCTTGCGCTCTCGTAGAAACGCGCCGGGATGCGGCGCTTCTCCAGCTCCTCGCCGAGCTTCATGCGCAGGAAGCCGTTGGTGGTATAGCGCGTCACCGTGCGGTAATGCGCGTCCATCAGCCCCTTCACCATCTCCACGTAGTCGTCCACCAGCTCCGGCACGATCGAGAAGCGGTCGTAATTGACCACCGCGTCAACCTTGCGCCCGAGCGGGGCGAGCGCCGCGCGCACCACGTCGCGGATCGCCGCGATGTCCTGCGGCGTGCGCACCGCGAGGCCCTCGAAATCGAGGAACAGCACGCCCTGCTGGGCGTCGTAGGCCACCCGGCGCTCGAGCGGCACGCCGAGCAGGTCGCGGCGCAGGCCCATCGGCGCGTCGGCGAAGATGCGCGCATCCATCAGGGCCGGCGGCTGCTTCATCACCGGCACGAAATCCATCTGCTCGAGGATGTCGCGCTGCAGGTCGACGCCCGGCGCGATCTCGATCAGCGCCAGGCCCTCGGCGCACAGGCGGAACACGCAGCGCTCGGTGACGTAGAGCACGTCCTTGTTCCACTTCACCGCCTGCGGCCCGCTGAAGGTGCGGTGCTCGACCGCGTCGACGAACTTCCTCGCCTGCCCTTCATGCACGATGCGCAGGCCGCCCTGCTCGACCGCCACCTGCAGCGCGCCGGCGGTGAAGGTGCCGACGAAGACCACCTTCCTCGCGTTCTGCGAGATGTTGATGAAGCCGCCCGCCCCCGCCAGCCGGGGGCCGAACCGGGAGACGTTGAGGTTGCCCTCGCGGTCGGCCTGGGCGAGGCCGAGGAAGGCGATGTCCAGCCCGCCGCCGTCGTAGAAGTCGAACTGGCTGGGCTGGTCGATGGGTATTGACCGCCGCGCCGAAGGACAGCCCGCCGGCCGGGACGCCGCCGATCACGCCGGGCTCGGCGGTCAGCGTCAGCAGGTCGATGACCTGCTCCTCGGCGGCGACCGTGGCCACGCCCTCGGGCATGCCGATGCCCAGGTTCACCACCGCGTCGGGCCGCAGCTCCATCGCCGCGCGGCGGGCGATGATCTTGCGCTCGCTCATCGGCAGCGCGGCGATCGCCGACAGCGGCACGCGGATCTCGCCGGCAAAGCCGGGGTTGTACTGCTCGCTGTAGGTCTGCATGTGGTGCTCGGGGCGGTCCGCCACCACCACGCAATCGACCAGCACGCCCGGCACCTGCACCTGGCGCGGGTTCAGCGAGCCGCGCTCGGCGATGCGCTCGACCTGCACGATGACGATGCCGCCGGAGTTGCGCGCGGCCATCGCGATCGCGCGCGCCTCCAGGGTCAGCGCCTCCTTCTCCATGGTGACGTTGCCGTCGGCGTCGGCGGTGGTGCCGCGGATGATGCCGACGTGGATCGGGAAGGCCTTGTAGAACAGGTACTCCTCGCCATCGATCGGCATCAGCCGCACGAGGTCGGCGGTGGTGCGCGCGTTGAGCTTGCCGCCGCCGAAGCGCGGATCGACGAAGGTGCCCAGCCCGACCCGGGTCAGGGTGCCCGGCTTGCCGGCGGCGATGTCGCGGAAGAGATGCGAGATCACCCCCTGCGGCAGGTTCCAGGCCTCGATGCGGTTGTCCACCGCCAGCGCCTGCAGCTTGGGCACCAGGCCCCAGTGGCCGCCGATCACGCGCGCCACCAGGCCGTCGTGGCCGAGGTGGTTGAGGCCGCGGTCCTTGCCGTCGCCCTGGCCGGCGGCATAGACCAGGGTCAGGTCGCGCGGCGCCCCGCCGCCCTCGGCACCGGCTTCGCCGCCCTCGAGGAAGCGTTCCTCGAGCGCGATCGCGATGCTCTCCGGGAAGCCGATGCCGACGAAGCCGCCGGTGGCGACCGTGTCGCCGCTGCGGATCAGGCGCACCGCCGCGCGCGCCGACACCACCTTGCCGGTGTCGGAGGCGCGCAGCGAGGCGGCGATCGGATGTGTGCTGCTGCTCATGACCGATCTCCCGCCTGCGCTCAGAAGCTGCCGAACAGCGTGCCGAGGGTGATCACCACCGCCAGCGCCACGAGCGGGAACACCACCGTGTTCATCGCGATGAAGCCATAGGACTCGCGGTGGGTCAGGCGGCAGATCGCCAGCAGCGAGATCACCGCGCCGTTGTGCGGCAGCGTGTCCATGCAGCCCGAGGCCATGGCGGCGACGCGGTGCAGCAGTTCGGGGCTGATGCCGGCGGCGGTGGCCATCGCGAGGTACTCGGCACCCAGCGTCTTCAGTGCGATCGACATGCCGCCCGAGGCCGAGCCGGTGATGCCGGCGAGCACGTTCACCGCCACCGCCTCGGAGATCAGCGGGTTGCCCGGAGCGATGCCGAGCACCAGGTCGCGGATCACCACGAAGCCGGCGAGCGAGGCGATCACGGTGCCGTAGCCGACCTCCGTGGCAGTATTGAGGATCGGCAGCATCGAGCCGAAGGAGCCCTCGTTGATCGTCTTCATCAGGTCCGCCCAGCGCGCCCAGTGCAGCACCACCAGCAGCAGCACCGCCGCCGACAGCGCGACGATGATCGACCAGATGCCGATCAGCGAGCGCGCGTCCTGCAGGCCGCCGAACTCGGGCTTGGCGAGGTAGCTGGTATCGATGGCGGGCAGCACCTGCTTGGCCATCACGAAGTTGAGGCCGATCACCACCAGGATCGGCAGCAGCGCGATCCAGAAACCCGGACGCGGCGCATCGGCGGGCTCGCGGTCGGGCTCGCCGCTGTGGTGGCCGTAGCCTTCGCCGGCGGCCATCAGCTTGCGCTGCTGGGCGCTCAGCCACCAGGTGCCGAGGCCGAACATGATCAGGCCGCCGATCAGGCCGAGGCCGGGCGCGGCGAAGGCGTCGGTGCCGAAGAAGGGGCTGGGAATCGCGTTCTGGATCGCCGGCGTGCCGGGCAGCGCGGTCATCGTGAAGGTGAAGGAGCCGAGCGCGATCGCCGCCGGGATCAGGCGCTTGGGAATCTCCGCCTCGCGGAACAGCGCGGCGCCGATCGGATAGACGGCGAACGCGACCACGAACAGCGACACGCCGCCGTAGGTCAGGATGCCGCAGGCGAGCACGATCGCCAGGATCGCGCGCTGGCTGCCCACCTTGTCGACGATGGCGTGCGCGATCGCACGCGCCGAGCCGGAGTCGTCCATCAGCTTGCCGAACAGCGCGCCGAGCAGGAACAGCGGAAAGAACTGGATCACGTAGCCGCCCATGGCCTTCATGAAGACCTGGGTGTAGGTCGGCAGCAGCAGCGCCGCCTCGCCCGACATCAGCACGGCGAACAGCGCCAGCAGCGGCGCGAGCAGCAGGACGCTGATGCCGCGGTAGGCGAGATACATCAGCAGCGCAAGGGACAACAGAATGCCTAGGGTGCCCATGGGGCGTCCTCCTCCGGGATGGTTTCTTGGGTCTTGTTTCGGCCGCGGACGCCGCCGCGGTGCGGGGCATGATGAGCAGCATCCGTGCCAGGTCCGGCGAGCGGCGGCCGGAGCGGGGCCAGAACCGGCGCAAACGGGCCGGGATCGCATGCGCTGATTGGATTATCGATCCGGCTTATTACCGCTTGTCATGGCAGGACGAGACGCATGGCAGGCGCATTGTAGGCTCCAGCTTTCGAGACATGTCCAGATTTCCGGACATTTCGAAGGCATCAATCCAGATTTCTGGACAGCCCGGTGCGGAGCGGCACAGGGCTCAGCGCGTGATGGCGTGCTGCTGCAGCTTGGCGTAGAGGCCGGCGCGCGAGATGCCGAGCCGGCTGGCGGCGAGGCGGCGATTGCCACCGCAGGCCTGCAGCGCCGCCAGCAGCGCGGCGCGCTCGGCATGCGCGAGCGCGTCGGCGAGCGGCACGACGCCCTCGCCGGGAAGCACGCCCGCCGCAGCCGGCGCTGAGGCGACCGGCGCCACCGCTTCCAGGCTTGCCGCCCCGGCGGGCACGGCCAGCTCCGCCTCGGCGGCGCCGAGCAAGGCCGCCAGCGCCGCGCCATCCAGCGCTCCGGCGTCGGCGCTCAACTGGGCGCGCTCGAGCAGGTTGCGCAGCTGGCGCACGTTGCCCGGCCAGGGCTGGGCCGCGAGCAGGGCCAGCGCGTCGTCGGCGAGCTCGAGCGGGCGCTGGCCGGAGCGTGCGGCGATGTCGTCGAGCAGGGCCTCGGCCAGGGCGCGGATGTCCTCGCGCCGCTCGCGCAGGCTGGGCACGCGCAGCGCCAGCACATTGAGGCGGTAGAACAGGTCGGCGCGGAAGCTGCCCTCGGCCACCCGCGCCTCGAGGTCCACATGGGTGGCGGCGATCACCCGCACGTCGAGCCGGCGCACCTGGTTCGAGCCGAGCGGCTCGACCTGCTGTTCCTGCAGCACGCGCAGCAGCTTGACCTGCAGCGGCAGCGACAGGTCGCCGATCTCGTCGAGGAACAGGGTGCCGCCGTTGGCGAGCTCGAACTTGCCCAGCCGCGCCTTGCGGTCGGCGCCGGTGAAGGCGCCCGGCGCCGTGCCGAAGAGCTCGGCCTCGACCAGGTTGTCGGGCACCGCCGCCATGTTGACCGCGACGAAGGGCCCGTTGGCGCGCGCCGACAGGTTGTGGATGCCCTGCGCGAGCAGCTCCTTGCCGGTGCCGGTCTCGCCGCGCAGCAGCACCGTGGCGTCGAGCTGGGCGGCGCGGCGGGCCTGGCGCTTGATCTCGGTGGCGACCGCGCTGGTGCCGATGAAGTTGGCGATCGTGTAGCGCGCGCGGCGCGCCTGCAGCAGCGCGCGCTCGGTCTCCGCGAGGCGCGCCTGCAGGCGGCCGTACTTCTCCATCAGCGGCTTCAGGTGGCGGGCGCGGTCGAACAGCACGAAGCCGAGCGCGCCGACCACCTGGCCATCGTCGGCGCGCAGCGGGATGCGGGTGACGACGAAGTGCTCGTCGCCGAAGGGCATCAGGTCGAGCAGGCTGGGCTCGCCGCTGTCGACCACCTCGCGCAGGCGGCTCGCCGGCAGCACGTCCTCGATCTCGCGCCCGAGCGCGCTGTGCCCGTCGGCCAGCCCGATCTTGCTTGCGTACTTGTCGCTAATCCACACGATGCGCGCCTGCCGATTGACCGCCACCGTGCCTTCGCACTGGGCGTTGAGGTGGTCGAACAGCAGCGGCATCGCCACCGCGCGGAAATGCTCGGGCGAGATGCCGATCTTGAGGCCGTTCTCGTCGAGGTCGGCGGCGGACAGACCCATGGGCAGGCTCACCGGGCCGTCGCCGCGCCCAAGGTGCGCAGACGGCCGACTTCGGCCTGCGCCTCTTCAAGCAGCGCATGCCAGTCGTCCGGAGGATGCCCGCTTTCAAGCATCTTGCGAAACACCCGATACGCGTCGTCACTGCTTTCGTAGGCGCGCAGGGTAGCCTCGTCATTCACCCATGCGAAGACGATCACCCGCGCTTGCGCGTGGTAGCGAAAGAACAGACGGTACTGCTGGAAGAATTTCGCCCGAAACCAGTGCTTGTGCTGCTCACCCAGCGTGCTGCCCTGACGGTATTCCGGCCGCGAAGGATCCTGCGGGATGACTTCGAACGCCAGTTTGGTGACGGCGGCGAGTCGCTTGCTGGCGTTCTTCCGCCGGTACCCGACCGGATCCTTGTCCTTCAGGGCTTCGACCTGCCGCGCAAGGGCTTCGAGTTGGGCCAGAAACATCGGATGGGCGAACACGGTCCAGCCATGAATGACCAGCGGTGCCGGCTCGCCCGCGCTCATTCATCGTCTTCCGACAGCGGCGCATCGAGGTCGAGATCGACCTCGAGTTCGCCTACGAGGCCCTGCAAGCGCGCGACGAAGCCGGGCTGGAGCGCCAGCAGCCGCTCGGGATGCTGGGCCATGTCGCGCGCCAGGAAGCCGAGGAACTGACCGAGCACCGGGTCGTCGTCATCGGCGGCCTCGGCCCGCGTGAGCACCACCTCACCGCCAGGGCGGATGGTGTAGTGAATGCGGTCGCGCTTGCGCAAGCGCAGAGCGCGGCGGACGGTCTCCGGCACCGTGGTCTGATAGCGGTCGGTCAGGGTGGATTCGACCTGGAGGTTGGCAGGCATGACGCGCTCCCCGAAGAAGATGCACACATGCATAGTAATGCAAGCGCATTGTCTATCACAAGCAGATCCTGCGGACTGCGCACGTCAAGCAGCCTCCCCCTGTTACCCAAGCTCAGCGCCACATGTCCCGCATCTTCGCCGCGAGGTCGATCGCCGCCTGGCGCGAGGCGGGCGAACCCTGCAGCTCGGGCGGCGGGGGCGGCCAGCTGATCTCCTCGAAATGACTGAGCAGGCGGTTGGGAATGAAGCGCGTGCGTCCGGCATACACATGACGGTCGCCCATGCCCATCTGCTGGGTGACGTAGAAGCGCTGCGGCACGATGAGGTCGAGTGCGTCCTTCGCCCGCGTCATCGCCACGTAGAGCAGGCGGCGCTCCTCCTCGATCTCGGCGCTGTTGCGGGTGGCGACGTCGGACGGGATGCAGCCGTCGACCACGTTCAACACGCTCACCGCGTTCCACTCCTGGCCCTTGGCCGAGTGCATCGTCGACAGGATCAGGTAGTCCTCGTCGAGCAGCGGCATGCCGGCCTCGCCGCTGGTGGCGCTGGGCGGGTCGAGGGTGAGCTCGGTGAGGAAGCGCTGGCGGCTCGGGCTGGTGGCGGCGATGCGGGAAAGCTGCTGGATGTCGAGCACGCGCACGGCGAAGTCGTCGTACAGGCGCGGCATCTGCGCCTCGTACCAGCGGCAGGCGAGCTCGAAGTCGACCGGCCAGGCCGGGCTGAGGCCGACACGCTTGTCGCCCTCGTCGTGCGCACGCGGCTCGGCCACCGCCGGTGACGCAGCGGCAGGATCAGCGGACTCGGCGCGCCCGGCCAGGCGATCGATCAAGGCGGCGAATGCCTGCCAGCCCGCGCGCGCAGCTTCCGGCACCGGCTGCTCGGCGAGCAGCGCACAACCCTCGGGCGCGGCACAGACGTTATCCAGCACACGACCGGCAGTCTTCGGCCCGATGCCGGCGAGCAACTGGATGGCGCGGAAACCCGAGATGCGGTCGCGCGGGTTTTCGGCCCAGCGCAGCACGGCGAGCACGTCCTTGACGTGGGCGGCTTCCAGAAACTTGAGCCCGCCGAATTTCACGAAGGGGATGTTGCGCCGGGTCAGTTCCAGCTCCAGCCGCGCGCTGTGCGCGGAAGCGCGGAACAGCACCGCCTGCTGCTTCAACTTGAGCCCTTCCTCGCGCCGCGCCAGCACGGCATCGACGACGAAGGCGGCCTGATCGGCGTCGTCCTTCACCGCCACCAGGCGCGGGCGCTGGCTCGATTCGCGCTCGGACCACAGGTTCTTGGTGAAGCGCTCGGCCGCCATCGCGATCACCGCGTTGGCCGCCTCCAGGATCGGCCGGGTCGAGCGGTAGTTCTGCTCCAGCGTCACCACCTGCGCCGGCGGCTCGAACGCAGCGGGAAAATCGAGGATGTTGCGCACCGTGGCGCCGCGAAAGGCGTAGATCGACTGCGCGTCGTCGCCGACCACGGTGAGGCCGCGGCCGTCGGGCTTCATCGCCAGCAGGATCGCCGCCTGCAGCGCGTTCGTGTCCTGGTATTCATCGACCAGCACGTGGTCGAAGAGGCCGCCGATCTCGGCGCCGAGCGCCGGCTCGGCCACCATCTGCGCCCAGTACAGCAGCAGGTCGTCGTAGTCGAGCACCTGCTGCGCCTGCTTGGCCTCGACGTAGGCGCGGAACAGGTGCTTGAGTTCGTCCTCCCACTCCGCGCACCACGGGAAGCTCGCCTGCAGCACTTCGGCGAGCGGCGCCTGCGTGTTGACCGCCGCCGAGTAGATCGCCAGGCAGGTGCCCTTCTGCGGAAAGCGCTGCTTGGTCGCCGACAGGCCGGCCTCGTGGCGCACCAGGTTCATCAGGTCGCTGGAGTCCTCGCGGTCGTGGATGGTGAAGCCGGGGTCGAGCCCGATGCGCCCGGCGTAGTCGCGCAGCAGGCGCGCGCCGATGGCGTGGAAGGTGCCCGACCAGTGCAGCTCGGCCTGCGCCAGGCCGGGCCTTCCCGCGGACGCCTGCGCCAGGATGCGGCGCACGCGCCGGCCCATCTCGTCCGCCGCACGGCGCGAGAAGGTGAGCAGCAGCATGCGCGAGGGGTCGGCGCCATGGGCGATGAGGTGCGCCACCCGATGCGCGAGGGTGTTGGTCTTGCCCGAGCCGGCGCCGGCAATCACCAGCAACGGCGCGGCCGGACGCGCTGCACTCCCGGGCGTCACGCCATGCACCACCGCCGCACGCTGCGCCGGATTGAGGCGGGCGAGCGGGTCGGCTGCGACGTGGGCGGACGCCGCAGCATCGAGGGTGGCGGCGGAGCAGGACGAGGACGGCATGGCTGTAATTATATTCAGCCGATGCCGCCCGCGATAGGGTGAAGCTCAAGCCGCCGATCCGGCTCAGGCGGCCGCCCGCAGCGGCGCCGCGCGTTGCCGCAGCAGCCGGGTCAGCGGGCTGTGCGGGCGGGTGTCGACACGCTCGTTGCACAACGCCAGCGCAAGCGCCTGCTGGCCGTCACGCAGCGCCGCCTCGATCAGGGTCAGGTCGAGCACGCTGCGCTGCGCATGGCTGCCGCCGAAGCGATGCGCGATCTCGCGCACGTCGCGGATCAGGCGCACGGTCTCGGCATGGCGCCCCTCGCCGAAGGCGCGGATCGCCCGCGTCAGCGGCTGGCCCACCTCGCGCGTGAAGGCGGCGTTGTCGCCCTCGCCCGCCATTGCCGCGCGCTGCGTCTCCAGCACCGTGTCGACCAGGTCGAGACGCTCCGCGCCGACGAAGGCCATCGTCGCATGCACGTCGTTGAAGGCGTAGTTGCCGGCGGCGGCGAACGGCGCCCAGTCCTCGGCGAGCTGCTGCCAGCGCGTGCCGACGTCGATGCCGCGCAGGTGCAGGCGCCACAGCATGGCCGAGGCGTCGATCATGTCCAGGATCACGGTCGAGCGTTCGCCGCGGATCGGCCCGTCGTACAGCGCCAGCACCTCGTCGATCTCGCCCAGCTCGAGGTGGTAGAGCGCGAGATGCCACCAGTTGTGCACGCGGAAGAAGCTGTCGGTGGACCAGGCCGCGGGGTCGGCGCGCATCCAGGCGATGCCCTCGCGCTCGCGGCCCTGCATCTCCATCACGTGCGCGACCGCGTGCTGGGCCCAGCCGTCGCGCGGCTCGAGCTCGACACCGGCGCGCCCCTGCGCTTCGGCGCGGCGATACTCGCCGCACTCCTCGAGGCCGAAGGCGTACATGCCGAGCACGGCGTGGTAGCCGGGCATGCCCTGCGACCACGCCGGCAGCGCGCGGGCGATGCGGTCGCGCAACAAGCGTGCGTTGCCGACGTAGAAGTCGAGCAGGTGCCCCGCCTGCAGCGCGAGCGCGTCCGTCGGATGATCGATGGCGACATCCTCCAGCACGCGCCCGGCCTGGCGGAAGCGGCCTTCCAGCAGCGCGGCGATCGCCTGCAGGTGGCCGCGCTCGCGCGCATTGGCCGGCAGCCGCGAGGCCGCGAGCAGGCAGGCGCGCGCCACCGGGATGCCCGCCGGCTCGGTGCCGAGCAGGTGCAGCCAAGCCTTCAGCGCATGGGCCATGACGAAGTCGGGGCGCAGCGCGAGCGCGGCATCGACGCTCGCCACCGGATCCTCGATGTAGCAGCGGAACTGGTGCAGGGCGCGCCGGTAGTGGGCGGCGCTGTCGGCGTCGGCGCCGGTGCAGGCGAGGCCGAGGTCGTCGTGAAAGCTCATCGTCGTTCTCCTTGCTGGGGTGGGGGTGACGCGCCTTCTGCCCCCGGCCAGCGAAGATCGGCCGGGACGTGCGCGCAGTGCTAAGTTAAGACCATGGCCGCATGGCCGATATGTCCGCGACGCCGGAAGTCTTGACCGCGGCGCCGCGGCTCGCAGCAGGAGGGCGGCAGCGTGGATGCACTGTCCGACGTCTTCGCCGCGGTGCGCCTGTCGGGCGGCGTGTTCCTCGACGCCGAGTTCAGCGCGCCGTGGTGCGTCGAGTCCCAGGTCGGTCCGGAGGAATTTCCGCAGGGCGAGGTGCCGGCGCACCTGATCGCCTACCACTACGTGGTGGCGGGGCGGATGTTCGTGCAGGTGGGCGGCGAGGCGATCGACGTGGCGGCCGGCGAGATCGTCATGCTGCCGCGCAACGACGGCCACCTGCTGGCGAGCGCGCCGGGCCTGCGGCCGACGCCGATCGACACCCACCTGCAGGCGCCGGACGCCGGCACGCCAGCCTCGCTGCGCCTGGGTGGCGGCGGCGCGCACACCCGCATCGTGTGCGGCTTTCTCGGCTGCGAGGCGCCGCACAACCCGCTCGTCGCCACCCTGCCGCCGGTGCTGAAGCTCGGCGTGCGCGACGGCACCGGCGGGGACTGGATCGAGAGTTCCTTCCGCCACGCCGCCGAGGAGTTCGCCGCGGGCGGCATCGGCTCGGCCGCGGTGCTCGGCAAGCTCGCCGAGCTGCTGTTCGTGGAGGCGGTCCGGCGCTACCTGGCAAACCTGCCCGCCGGCCACACCGGCTGGCTCGCCGGGCTGCAGGACCGCATGGTCGGGCGCGCGCTGGCGCTGCTGCACAGCCGCGTCGCGCATCCATGGACCACCGAGGAGCTGGCGCGCGCCGTGGGCCTGTCGCGCTCCGCCTTCGCCGAGCGCTTCACCGCCCTGCTCGGCACGCCGCCGATGCACTACCTGGCGAACTGGCGGCTGCAGCTCGCCGCGCTGCGCCTGCGCGACAGCCCTGCAGCGACCGCACAGATCGCCTTCGACATCGGCTACGACTCCGAGGCCGCCTTCTGCCGCGCCTTCAAGCGCGCCTACGGCACCACCCCGGCGGCGTGGCGGCGGCAGGGCGGGATCATGACCGGCAGGGGCGATACCTAGTCCGCCCTCACCCCTGCCGATGCTGTCGTGTCGCCACAGCAGACGCAGCCGCGCCCCACCCGCTTGGCCTCGTACATCCAGTGGTCGGCCTCGTCGAGCAGCGCATCGAGATTCGCATGGGTGCCGCGTTCGGCCACACCGACGCTCGCGCTCAGGGCCAGGCGCTGGCCGCCGTGCTCGATGCGCACCGTGCGGATCGCCTCGAGCAGGCGCATGCCGGTGCGCCGCGCCTGCGCGAGGCGGGCATCGGGCATCAGCACGACGAACTCCTCTCCGCCCCAGCGCGCGACCAGGTCGGCCTCGCGGCACCCCTGCTCGAGCAGCCGCGCCACCGCGATCAGGGCGGCATCGCCGGCGGCGTGGCCATGGGTGTCGTTGAGCAGCTTGAAATGGTCGAGGTCGAGCACGATCGCCGCCAGCGGGCGTCCGCCCTGCTGCGCGGCCTGCCACAGCGCCGCCGCCTCCGCGCTGAAGGCGCGCCGGTTGCGCAGGCCGGTGAGCGGATCGGTCGCGGCGAGGTGCTCGGCGCGCTGCCGCTCGCCGCGCAGGCGTCGCATGCGATAGGCCAGCGCCAGCGCCAGCACAGTGCCGTCGACAGCGACGCCCAGCTCCGCAGCATGCAGCGTCCATCCCGAATAGGGCAGCCCATGCCACACGGCGGACGCGGTGATCGCGGTGCCCGCCATCGCGATCACCGCCCCGGCGAGGAAATACGGCGCCGCGATGCGATCGCGACGCACGCTGACGACGCCGATCCACACCATCGCCAGCGCGAACACCTGGGTGAACACGAAGGCGACCACCCCCGCCGCCGCCTGCAGGTCGAGCGCCACGCACAGCGCCATCGCCAGCGCGCCGCCCGCCACCAGCGCACGCGCGAGGTGGTCCAGCGCGGGCAGGCTGCTGCGCAGCCCGAGGAAGCTGCGCGCGAAACGCAGCCCCATGCAGCCGAACAGCACCATCAGCACCAGGATCACGTAGCGCTGGAAGTGTGGCTGGTCCGGCCACAGCAACGCCTGACCATGCCCCGAGTACGCCATGCTGAGCAGCAGGAAGCTACCCACATAGAGCACGTAGTCGCGCTGGCTGCGGTCGCGCAGGCCGACGTAGAGCATGGCGTTGTAGACGATCAGCGCCAGGAGGTAGCCATAGAGCAGGCCATAGCCGTAGTCGTGAGTGCGCTGGGCGATGCGGGCGGCGTCAGGCGTCAGCAGGCGCAGGGGCAGCACCAGCGGATCGGGGGATGCGGCGCGCACGAGGATGTCGGTGACGCCCGGCGCGAACTCATGGTCGAGCACGAAGCCGCGGCTGCCCACCGACGGCGGCAGTCCCGCCTCGCCGTCGCCGGCGGCAAGGCGCGCGACCACCGCGTCGCCGCGCAGCAGGTAGACGTCGACACGGTCGATCCAGGGCGCGCCGACGACGATCTGCCGCCACTGCGCCTGCGGCGCGCGGTTGTCGACCGCCAGATGCAGCCACACCGGCCGCGCACCGATGCCGAACTTGGGCACCGCGGCTGCGCCGGCGACAAAGCGCCCGGCGCGCTGCAGCGCCAGCGCCGCCTGCGGCGTCAGCGCCTCGCCCTCCTCGACCAGCACCGCGGCGTGGCGGCCGAGCGGTGCGCTGCCGAGCGCGTCGAGCGAGAGCGCGGCCGCGTGGCCGAGCGCGGCCCACAGCAGCATCAGCCCGCACAGCACGGCGTGCAGCACGCCCCTCATCGTGCGCGAACGCAGCGGGGCTGCGCGCACGATCACGGCGCGTACTCCAGACGGCCGACCGCCTGCGCAGGCGCGGCGCATCCTTTCCCACCTGCACGCAGGGCGAGGAAGGGGGGCATGATCGGCTCTCCGAAAAACAGGATTTCATTCTACGAGCACGCCCGGACGCAGACCGTGCGCGATTACCGCACGCCGCGCACGCCTCGCCAGCGCCGTGGCGCTCTCCTAAGATGGAAGCCCGCCCGCGCCCGAAACCGCTCGACGCCCTCCGGAGCCCCGATGTCCGCCGCCACCGCCCCCGCCTGCGCCCCGCATCGCGTCATCCTCTTCGCCGGCCACATAGTCGATGCCCCGGGCCGCGCGCAGCCGCGCTTCCCGCCCGAACGGGTGCCCGAAGCCGCGCGCCGCATCGCAGCGGCGCTGGCGGAGCTGGATGCCGGCGCCGCCGACCTCGGCCTCACCCAGGGCGCCGCCGGCGGCGACATCCTCTTCGCAGAGGCCGCACTCGCGCGCGCCATGCCGGTGCAGTTCCTGCAGCCCTTCGGCGAGGCCGAGTTCATCGAGCGCTCGGTGCGCCCGGTGTGCGACGGCGAGCAGTGGGTGGCGCGCTATCGCAGCGTGGCCGCCCGCCTCACCCGCCCGCCGCGAGCCATGCCGCCCCCCACTGCGGGCGCGGCGCCCGGCGGCGCTATCGACGACAACCCCTTCGAGCGCTGCAACCGCTGGCTGCTCGACACCGCGCTCGCCTGCGGCGGCGACCGCGTCTGGCTGCTGTGCCTGTGGGACGGCCAGGGCGGCGACGGCGCCGGCGGCACCGCGCACATGGTGGCCGAGGTGAGGCGCCATCACGGCCACGTCATCCACATCGACGCCCGCCGGCTGTGGCAGGGCGAGGGCCCCTGAACTAGGCTTGATTGAACCCGTCGCGCGGCCCGGCCCCGGGCCGCCGCGCGGCCGCTTGCTCCCGACCGGCCCCCTGTGCACCCACCGCGCACCGAAGACCCGACGCACTTCCGGAGATCCCCGATGGCCACACGCAGCTTCCGCATCCGCGGCAACCTCTCCGCCCCGGCGCAGGCGACGCCGCGCAGGGCCGGCGCACCGGCCCGGATCGACCACGCCCGCCTGCTGCGCCCGGGCCGCGCGCGAGACGGGGTCACCGGCGAGATCGAGGTCGCCGCCGACGAGGTGGTGCGCGTCGAGCTCGATAACGGCTTCGAGCTGTGGACCCGCGCCGACGCCCTGGTGCGCGAGCATGGCCGGCGCAGCCTCGCGCGCGACGGCGGCGACGCCTGGGAGTTCGACACCCTGGGCGGCCGGCCCCCGGCCACCGCCGGCGATGCCAGCCGCGGCGAGCGCGGCGCGCTCGGGCTCGGCATCCGCGTGCTCGAGTTCTTCGGCGTGCAGGTCGAGGAGAAAGCGGCGGGCGCGCTCGGGCGCTGGCTCGAGGACCGCAAGCTCGAGGGCGGCAAGCCCGGCCTGCATGCGCTCGGGCTGGAGGGCAGCTTCAGCCTCGGCGCGCTGCCCGACGACGCCCTGCTGCCGGCCACCCCGGCGCCGCTGCTGGTCTTCCTGCACGGCACCGCATCGAGCACGCGCGGCAGCTTCGGCAAGCTGTGGGCGGCCGACAACGCCGCCGGCCGCGACGCGCGCACGCGCCTGGCCGCCACCTACGGCGATCGCGCCTTCGCCTGCGAGCACCGCAGCCTCACCGAGAGCCCGGTCGCCAACGCGCTCGCGCTGGTGCGCCGCCTGCCCGTGGACGCGCAGCTGCACCTGGTCAGCCATTCGCGCGGTGGCCTGGTCGGCGAGCTGCTCTGCCTCGGCCAGTGCGAGGGCGTGGCGGCCCTGCTCGACGAGGCCCGCCTGGCGCAACTGTTCGCCGCCGACCGCACGATCGCCGCCCAGCTCGGCCTGCTGCCGCTGTCGCCCGACGAGATGAAGGCGCGCGACGCCGGCTACACCGCCGACCGCAAGGCGCTCGTCGAGCTCATCGGCGAACTGCAGGCCCGCCGGATCCGCGTCACCCGCTTCGTGCGCGTGGCCTGCCCGGCGCGCGGCACCACGCTCGCCTCCGGCCGGCTCGACCGCTGGCTGTCGATGCTGAACTTCCTCGCCGGGCAGGCGCTCGGCGAATCGCCCTTCGCCGACGCGCTCGAGTTCCTGCTCGCGGTGGTCAAGGAGCGCACCGACCCGCGCACCCTGCCCGGGCTGGAGGCGATGATGCCGGGCTCGGCGCTGACCCGGCTGCTGCACCACCCCGAGCTCGTCACCGCAGCCGACCTCAGCGTCATCGCCGGCGACGTCGAGGGCGCCTCGCCGTGGCAGAAGATCAAGCTGCTGGTCACCGACTGGTTCTACGGCGCCGACCACGACCTGGTGGTCAACACCGGCGCCATGTCCGGCGGCCTGCGCCGCGCCGAGGGCGGCGCCCGCTTCCGCCTCGACCGCGGCGCGCAGGTCAATCACTTCAGCTACTTCCACAACCCAGACAGCGTCGGCTGGCTGCTCGCCGGGCTCACCCGGCGCGACGAGGACGCGGCCGGCTTCCTGCCGATCGCCCCCGCGCCGCACACCCCGCCGCGCTGGCGCGAGGCGCTCGCGCGCAGCCAGCACAAGCCCGGGCCGCGGCCGCTCGCGGTGGTGCTGCCGGGCACCATGGGCAGCGGCCTGTCGGCGGGCGGGCGCCCGGTGTGGCTAGACTACCGCGCCCTGCTGCGCGGCGGCCTGGGCGAGATCGCGATCGACCGCCCGGCGATCAGCGCCGACCACCTGATCGACGACTTCTACGGTCCGCTGGTGGAGTTCCTCGCCGCCACCCATCGCGTCGAGCTCTTCCCCTACGACTGGCGGCTGTCGGTGCGCGAGGCCGCGGCGCGGCTGGCGAACGCGCTCGAGCAGTGGCTGCCGCAGGCCGAGCAGGCCAGCCAGCCGGTGCATCTGGTCGCGCATTCCATGGGCGGCCTGGTGGTGCGGGCGATGATCGCCGACGGCGGCCGCGGCGCCGCGCTGTGGCAACGCATCACCCGCCTGCCCGGCAGCCGCCTGCTGATGCTGGGTACGCCCAACTTCGGCTCGTACGAGGCCCTGCGCTGGCTCACCGCCACCAACCCGACCGCGGCACGGCTGGCGCTGCTCGACTTCACCCGCGACGTCGACGACATCGTCGACCTGGTGCGCGACTTCCCCGGCCTGGTCGAGCTGCTGCCCTTCTCCGCCGCCGACCCCGACTTCGCCGACTCGGCACGCTGGCGCACGCTGCACGACAGCCTGCAGCCGCGCTGGAAGACGGTGCAGGCGCCGGTGCTGCGCGCCGCGCGCGAGACCTGGGCGCTGCTGCGCGCCGCACGCGGCGATGGCGCGCACATGTGCTACGTCGCCGGCAGCCAGCCGGCCACCGTCGTCGATTACCAGTTCGCAGACTACGACTTCGCCATCCCCGCCGACGAGCTCGCCTGGCTCGCCGGCCGCAAGCGCCTCGCCTTCATCGCCAGCGCCGAGGGCGACGGCACCGTGAGCTGGGCCTCGGGCCGGCTCGAGGGCGTGCCGATGTGGTACGTCGAGGACACCGCGCACGACGCACTCTGCGTGCAGCAGCAGGCCTTCCCGGCCTATCTCGACCTGCTGCAGACCGGCACCACCACCCGCCTGCCTGCGACGCCGCCGCTGCGCGCGCGCGCCGGCGGCGAGGCCCCGGCGCGCTTCGCCCTCCCCGCCACGCCGCCGGCCGACGGTCTGCCCGCCGAGGGCGAGCTGCGCAGCCTGGGCTTCGGCGGCGGCCTGCGCTGCGCGCCGGCCGAGCTGCGCCCGGCGGCGCCGACGATCGACGTCAGCATCCGCCACGGCGACCTGTCCTACGCCCGCCATCCGGTGCTCGTCGGCCACTACCTCGGCGACACCATCGTCAGCGCCGAGGCCACGCTCGACCGCCAGCTCGGCCGCGCCCTGTCGCGCCGACTCGAGCTCGGCCTCTACCCGGGGCGGCTCGACACCAGCGCGCTGTTCTTCAACCCGCGCCGCCACGCCAAGCCGGAGGGCGCCATCGTGGTCGGTCTCGGCCAGGTCGGCGAGCTCACCCCCGGCCTGCTCGAGGCCGGCGTGCGCGCGGCGCTGCTCGACTACGCGCTGCAGGTGTCGCAGTGGCCCAATTCGCGCTTCGGTCCGGCGGACGGCCCGCGCAGCGCCGCGGTGTCCTGCCTGCTGGTGGGCACCGGCGCGGGCGCGCTCACCCCGCGCGACTCGCTCGAGGCCATCCTGCGCGCAGCGATCGCCGCCAACGTCCAGCTCCAGGGCACCCGCCTCGACAACCCGGTCGCGATCGACCGCCTCGAATTCATCGAGCTGTTCGCCGACGTCGCCATCGCGGCGGCCGAGAGCCTGCACGCGATCCTCGACAACAGCCAGATCGCCGCCGCGGTGCGCTGGCCGGCGCGGGTGGTGGAGGCCGGCCGCGCCGGCCGCCGGCGGGTGCGCTTCGACGAGGCGCCGGAGTGGTGGCACCGGCTCGAGATCGTCGACGAGGACGGCCAGCGCAACGCGCTGCGCTTCATCTTCACCACCGACCGCGCGCGCGCCGAGGAGACG
>JAREIX010000044.1 GCA_029286945.1 Thauera sp.
CCTGCACGGCGCCACCGAGCGCAGCCTGGTGCTGATGGACGAGATCGGCCGCGGCACCTCGACCTTCGACGGCCTCGCGCTGGCCTTCGCGATCGCCCGTCACCTGCTCGAGAAGTCGCGCTCGCTGACACTGTTCGCCACCCACTACTTCGAGCTCACGCGGCTCAACAGCGACTACCCGGAGTGCGCCAACGTGCATCTGGACGCGGTCGAGCACGGCCACCGCATCGTCTTCCTGCACGCGCTGGAAGAAGGCCCGGCGAGTCAGAGCTACGGCATCGAGGTCGCCGCGCTCGCCGGCATCCCGGCCGCGGTGATCCGCGACGCCAAGCGCCGGCTGCGCGCGCTGGAGAACCGCGAGATCACCGAGCTCGCCGACATCGACCCGGACGCGCTCACCCCCCGCGAGGCGCTCGAACGCCTGTACGCGCTCAAGCGCCTGGCTGGAGACGCCGCCGCATGAACCCGCCAATCGACATCTCCGAAGAAGCCGGCGTGCGCTACCTGCACTTCGGCTCGGACTGGATCCAGGGCGCGATGCGCATCCGCAAGCCACACGCGCTGGAGCTCGCCTACACGCGCGAGATGATGGCCGGCCTGGTGCTGCGCGAGGGCCTCTTAGCCGACGGCGGGCACTGGCCGCGCAGGGTGCTGATCATCGGCCTCGGCGCCGCCTCGCTCGCACGCTTCGTGCATCACCACCTGCCGCAGGCGAAGATCCGTGTGGTCGAGATCGCGCCCGCGGTGGTCGCCGCCGCGCGCCAGTTCTTCAGGCTGCCGGCCGAGGACGCCCGTTTCTCGATCCACATCGGTTGCGGCGCCCAGTACGTGCTCGAACACGACGAGGAGTGGGACTACGTGCTCATCGACGGTTTCGACCGCAACGCACGCGCCGGCGTGCTCGACACCGAGCCCTTCCACCAGGCCGTGCGCGCCCGCCTGTCGGCGCGCGGTCTGATGGCGGTGAACCTCTTCGGCCGCTCGCGCGGCTACCGGACGAGCCTCGAACGCATCGTGCGCGCCTATGACGACCGGGCGCTCGCGTTTCCCTCCTGCGACAGCGGCAACGTCATCGCTTTCGGCGCCGCAGGCGAACCAATCGAGCGCAGCACTGCCGAACTGCGTGAGCGTGCCCGCCGGCTCAAGGCCGAAACCGGGCTCGATCTCGAGCCCACGGTCAGCCGGCTCGAGCAGGCGGGCGGGCTCATCGGCGGGCGGCTCCAGCTCTGACCCGAGGGCGCGTGTACCGGGACGTGGTCATGCGCACCCGGCTCGCGCTATTCTCCGTATCGAACATGTTGTTGCGGTTCCAAGCAGTGAGAGGCATATCCCAGTGAACACCTTCCTGATCACCCTTGTCGTCATCGGCATCGTCATCGCGGCCATGGCCATTGGCGTCATCTTCGGGCGCAAGCCGATTGCCGGCAGCTGCGGGGGCATGGGCGCGATGGGGCTGGACTGCGAGTTCGGCTGCAAGAAGCCCTGCGCCAAGCGTCGCGCGCGACTCGAGGCCCAGAAGAGCGTACAACAACACTGAAAACCCCCGGGAGTCCCAGCATGCTCAGTTCCCTGCTCGTCAAGGACTACATGATCGGCGATCACCTCGCCTTCACCGCCGACACCGATCTGCTCAAGGCCGTCCATGTCCTGCTCGAGCATGGACTGAGCGGCGCTCCGGTGGTCGATGCGAACAGGCGGCTGATCGGCTACCTGTCGGAAAAGGACTGCCTGAAGGCCGCGCTCGACGCCTCGTATTTCCGTCGCGCGGAAGGCACCGTGCTCGACTTCATGAGCCGCGACGTGACCTCGATCCCCGGTGACGCCAGCCTGATCGACGCGATCGAGCTCTTCCTCGCCGACAGCCACCGCTGCCTGCCCGTGGTGGAAGGCTCGCGCCTGGTCGGCCAGCTGTCCCGGCGCGACATTCTCAAGGCACTCGAGAAGCTCAGGCGCGAGGCGCGCTGAGCGCGCACACGGCAACCGGGCGTCACGGGTACGGGTGGGCTTGCCGCGCCGCCTCGTCGGCCGCGGCCCACCGGGGTGCGCTCAGGACGCCTCCGCCGCTTCCGGGGGGCGCCACAGGCACAAGCCCTTGTTGGCCTTGACGATGTCGTCGAGCACGCGCTCGTGCGCCGCTTGCTCGGCGTCGGTGGCGCGCAGGATCTTCAGCGCCACGCGGGCCGCCGGTACGCCCGCCTCGTCGACCTCGCGCGCCGCCGGTTCGTCCTCGAGCCCGATCATCAGGCTCTCCTGGCCGCGCGTCATCGCCAGGTAGACCTCGGCCAGCAGTTCCGCGTCGAGCAGCGCGCCGTGCAGTTCGCGGTGCGCGTTGTCGATCTCGTAGCGGTCGCAGAGCGCATCGAGCGAGGCCTTCTTGCCCGGGTTCTGCTCCTTGGCGAGTTTGAGGGTGTCGATCACGCCCGCGCTCAGGCCGGAGAGCCGGCCGCGGCCGAGGAGGTCGAGCTCGTGGTCCAGGAAGCCGACGTCGAAGCTGGCGTTGTGGATCACCAGTTCGGCGTCGCGCACGAAGTCCTCGAATTCGCTGACGATGTCGGCGAATTTCGGCTTGTCGGCAAGGAACTCCTCGGTGATCCCGTGCACCGCGACCGCCTCGGCATCGATGCTGCGCCCCGGATTGATGTAGACGTGGTAGTGACGGCCGGTGAGGCTGCGATTGAGCAGCTCCACGCAGCCGATCTCGATCACGCGATCGCCGTTGCGCCAGTCCAGCCCGGTGGTCTCGGTATCCAGCACGATCTGTCGCATCGTCCGCCCTCCTCAACCCTGGACCGTCACGCCGCCACGCCGAACGGCCTCGACGCCGCGACGGGCGAGCGCATCGGCGCGCTCGTTCTCGGGGTGTCCGGCGTGGCCGCGCACCCACAGCCACCTGACCTCGTGCCGCGAAGCGGCCTCATCGAGCGCGCGCCACAGGTCGGCGTTCTTCACCGGCTCGCGCGATGCGGTCTTCCAGCCCCTGGCCTTCCAGCCGTGGATCCACTCCGAGATCCCCTTCTGCACGTACTGGCTGTCGGTGTGCACCCGCGCCGACACCGGGCGCTTGAGCGCGTCGAGGGCGCGGATCACGGCCAGCAGCTCCATGCGATTGTTCGTGGTGGACGGCTCGCCCCCCCAGATTTCCTTCTCGTGCGCACCCGCGCGCAGGATCGCGCCCCAGCCGCCCGGGCCGGGATTGCCGCTGCACGCGCCATCGGTGTAGATGTCGACTTCTTCCATTTACTGCGTCGTCCTCGTGCCGCCGTCGCGCTGGGCGACCGGCGAAAGTCTCTTCGACGTGGCCTTGCGGTCACGCCAGTGCGGGGTGATCAGGCGCATGCCGTGCACGCGCTTGACCCCGTGAATCAGGTAGCCCGCGCCGAGCACCGGCCACCACCTCGGCCCCGCGCGATCCATGATGCGCCAGCGCTCCAGCCAGCGCGGGCTGCCGACCGGCGGCGCATAGCAGCCGAAACCGTTGCCCTGCACCTCGAACCCGAGCAGCGTCAGCCAGTCGCGGATCCGCATCGCCGAGCGGAAATGCCCGCTCCACGGCACCGCCGCGCCACGCCGCGCCACCAGCCGTCTCGTTCCCCACAGGCTGAAGGGGTTGAAGCCGCTGATCACGACGCTGCCTTCGGGCACCAGCACGCGCTCCACCTCGCGCAGCACGCGATGTGGATGGGGCGAGAACTCCAGCACGTGCGGCAGCAGGACCAGATCCACGCTGCCGGTGGCGAAGGGCAGCTCGAAGGCGTTGGCGCGGACGTCGGCATCCTCGGGCGCGCACGACAGCCGGTGCGGCATGCGATTGGCCGCCAGCAACGGGATCTGCGGCAGGCCCACCTGCACCGCGTAGTAGCCGAAGATGTCCGCCACCACGCGATCGAATGCAGCCTGCTCCCAGCCGAGCAGGTAGCGTCCCGGCGGGGTCTCGAGCCAGTCCTTGAACTGGAGGATTGACATCGGCACTCAGGTCCTCACAATTCGCGGGATGCACATTATCCCCGTTCCCGCCTTCCGCGATAACTACATTTGGCTCGTGCACGACGGCCGCCGCGCACTCGTGGTCGACCCGGGCGATGCCGCGCCGGTGCGCGAGGCGCTCGCCCGCCTCGGGCTCGAGCTCGGCGCGATCCTGGTGACCCACCACCATGCGGACCACGTCGGCGGCCTTGCCGCGCTGCTCGCCCACGGCCGCGTGCCGGTGTTCGGCCCCGCCGGCGAGGCGATCGACGGCGTCAGCCACCCGGTGTTCGAGGGCGACGAGATCCGCATCGCCGCCCCCGGAATCGGCTTTCGTGTTCTCGACCTGCCCGGCCACACGGCCGGCCATGTCGCCTACGTCGCCATGGACATCGAGCCCGGCCTCGTGTTCTGCGGCGACACGCTTTTTTCGGCCGGCTGCGGCCGGCTCTTCGAAGGCAGTCCCGAGCAGCTCGCCGGTTCGCTCGGCAAGCTCGCGGCGCTGCCCCCCGACACCCGGGTGTACTGCACCCACGAATACACGCTGTCCAACCTGGCCTTCGCGCGCGCCGCGGAACCCGACAACGTCGAGCGGGACGAGTACGCTCGCCACTGCGAGGACCTGCGCGCCCGCAGCCTCCCCACGCTGCCCAGCACCATCGGACGCGAACGCGCAATCAATCCCTTCCTGCGCTGCGACCACCCGAGCGTGGCGGCCACGGTGGCGACCCATGTCGGCCGGCCGCTGCAGGATGCGACCGATTGTCTTGCGGCCCTGCGCGCCTGGAAGGACGGCTTTTGAGCCCCGGATCATGCCTCTCTCTCCCTGTGGCGCCGCGCGCGGCACCACCTTCCTGCGCCGTCGGCTGTTCGCCGCCTGGCTGGCGCTCTGCCTCCCGAGCGCCACGGTCCATGCCCAGATCGATGCCGACGCCCGGCCATTGGGCCTGGCTGCGCCCAGCTCCAAGCCTGTCGGCGAGACCACGCGTCTCGAAGCCGTCGTCGAACCCGCGCGCGTCCTCACCCTCGACCTGACCCGCGACGCCAACGACATCTGGGACCGCATCCGGCGCGGTTTCGGCATGCCCGACCTCGACAGCGAGCGGGTCATGGACCAGCAGGCCTTCTACGTGAACCGCCCGCGCTTCCTGAAGCAGGTCTTCGAGCGCGGCGGGCGCTACCTCTATTACATCGTCGACGAGCTCGAGCGCCGCGGCATGCCGACCGAGCTCGCGCTGCTGCCGATGGTCGAGAGCAGCTACAACCCGATGGCGTACTCGCGCGCGCACGCCTCCGGCCTGTGGCAGTTCATCCCGTCGACCGGCAAGCACTACAACCTCACCCAGGACCCCTGGGTGGACGAGCGCCGCGACGTCATCGCCTCGACCAACGCTGCGCTCGACTACCTGCAGCGCATCTACGACATGCACGGCGACTGGCATCTGGCGCTGGCATCCTACAACTGGGGCGAAGGCGCCGTGCAGCGCGCGCTCAAGCGCAACGCCGAGGACGGGCTACCGCAGGAATACAAGCACCTGCGCATGCCCGAGGAGACGCGCAACTACGTGCCCAAGCTGCAGGCGATCAAGAACATCGTGTCGCAGCCCGAGCTGTTCCACTTCGAGCTGCCCTACGTCGCCAACGCGCTGCACTTCGTGCGTGTCGAGGCGCCGGTCGGGGTCGACCTGGCCACCGCCGCCCGCCTGTCGGAGATGCCGCTCGACGAATTCCTCGCCCTCAATCCCGGTTTCAACCGCCCGGCCGTCACCACGCCGGGGCAGAGCTTCATTGTGCCGACCGATCGCGCCGAACAGCTCCAGACCGGCCTGGCCGAGCTCGACGACGAGGAGCGCGGCTGGCGCATGCACGTGCTCGAGGCGGACGAGAGCCTTGCGACGGTCGCCGCGCGGCACGGGCTGAGCACCGCCGAGCTGCTCAAGCTCAACGCCCTGGCGGCTGGCAGCCAGCCGGGGCCGGGCTATGCGCTGCTGGTACCCGACGGGGTCGACCCGGACGGCGCACTCGAAGTGAGCGGCCTGCTGCCGCTGGCGGCCGCGGTCGTCCGCCAGCCCGGCTTGCGACTGACCCCGCCCGGCGCCAGCCGCAGCGAGCCGCGCCTCAAGTCGCCCAAAGCCAAGGTGCGCTCCACGGACAAGGGCGACGCCAGGCAAAGGAGCAGCCGCGCGCGCTGAACGCGATCGGCTTGCAGCCGACGTGCTTCAGCCGCGCGCCGCGGGGAAGCGCTCGTCGAGTTGCGGCCAGTGGCAGCGCACGCGATGCCCCTGGCTGAACTCGGTCACCGGCGGGTAGCTGGCGCGGCAGACGTCGGTCGCCTGCGGGCAGCGCGGGTGGAAATGACAGCCTACCGGCGGATCGAGCGGCGACGGCATCTCGACCGCCGCACCCGGCGCCGCCCCGCCGGCAGCCGCGCGGCCTGCCCCCGCGCCTTCGGTTTCCAGGCGCGGCACGGCGGCGAGCAGGGCCCGGGTGTAGGGATGGGCGCGCATGCCGAGCACGCGCTCGACCGGTCCCTCCTCGACGATGCGGCCGAGGTACATCACCGCGACCTCGTCGGCCAGATACTCGACGACGGCCAGGTTGTGGGTGATGAAGAGGTAGGCCAGGCCCTGTTCCTGCTGCAGGGTGCGCATCAGGTTGAGCAGTTGCGCCTGCACCGAGACGTCGAGCGCGCTCGTCGGCTCGTCGCACACGATCACCCGCGGCGACACCGCCAGCGCGCGTGCGACCGCGATGCGCTGGCGCTGGCCGCCGGAGAACTCGTGCGGATAGCGCCAGCGCATGTCCGCCGACAGCCCCACGCGCTCGAGCAGCTCGATGACGCGTGCGCGCCGTTCGCGCACATCCGCCCCGATCCCGAGCGCGGCGAGCCCCTCCTCGATGATGTCGCCGACGCGCATGCGCGGATTGAGCGACGCGAAGGGGTCCTGGAACACCATCTGCACCGCCCGCCGCAGCGGCGCGAGCCCGTCCGTACCCGCTTCGCCGACGGCTTCGCCGTCGAGGAAGACCTCGCCGGCGGTCGGCTCGATCAGCCTGAGGATGGCCTTGCCGACGGTGGTCTTGCCGCAGCCCGACTCCCCGACCAGCGCCAGCGTGCGCCCGGGCGCGAGGCGCAGGCTCACGCCGTCGACCGCCCTCACATGGCCGACAGTGCGCTTGAGCAGGCCCTTGCGCACCGGGAAGTGCACCGCCAGCTCGCGCACCTCCAGCACCGGCTGCGCCACGCGCTGGCGATGCAGCGCGGCGGCGCCGGTGCCGGGGAGCGAGAGCGGGCGCGGGATGCTCACCCCCTCGTAGAGGTGGCAGCGCACCGCCTGCGCGCCGACGTGGTGCCAGGCCGGGGCCTCCTCGTCGCAGCGGTCGAAGGCCGCGGGGCAGCGCTCGGCGAAGCGGCAGCCGGGAAACTGGCGATCGAGCGGCGGCACGCTGCCTTCGGGCGCATCGAGCGCGCTGCCGCGCTTGCCCAGCCCCGGCAGCGCGGCAAAGAGCTTGCGCGAATAGGGATGCAGCGGCGCCTCGAAGAACGCACCGCGCGCGCCGGTCTCGACGATCTCTCCCGCGTACATCACGCCGACGCGGTGCGCCATGCGCGCGACCACGCCGAGGTCGTGCGTGATCAGCAGCATCCCCATGCCCTGCCGGCGCTGAATGTCGGCCAGCAGCTCGAGCACCTGGGCCTGGATGGTGACGTCGAGCGCCGTGGTCGGCTCGTCGGCGATCAGCAGCTGCGGCCGCCCGGCGAGCGCCATCGCGATCATCACGCGCTGCTTCATGCCGCCGGAGAACTGGAAGGGATGGTCCTGCAGGCGCCGCGTCGGATCGGGAATGCCCACGGCCTCGAGCAGGCGCACGGCCTCTTCCCGCGCAGCCTCGCCGCGCAGGCCATGGCGGGCGAGCGCCTCGGCGATCTGCGCGCCGACCGTCATCACCGGGTTGAGGCTGGTCGAGGGCTCCTGGAAGATCATGCCGATCCGCCCGCCCCGCACCCGCCGCATCGCCGACTCGGGCAGGGCCAGCAGGTCGTCGCCGCCCAGTGTGACGCTGCCGCCGATGATCCGCCCGGTGTCCGGCAGCAGCCGCGCGAGCGCGAGCGCGGTCATCGACTTGCCGCAGCCCGACTCGCCGAGCAACGCGAAGGTCTCCCCGGCAGCGATGCGCAGGTCGACCCCGTCGACCGGCCGGATCTCGTCCGCGGCGCGCGCAATCGCCACGCGCAGGCCGGTAACCTGCAGCAAGGCCGCAGCCTGTGCAGGGACGCCTGGGTCCAGCTCAGCAGGGTTCATTCGCTCGATCGGGGGCAGCACGCAGAAAAAAGGCCGCTCACGCGGCCCGGTGGATGGCATCAGTGGTGGTGACCGCCCGGCCCGTGCACATGGCCGTGCGAGATCTCTTCGGCACTCGCGGCGCGCACCTCGGCGACGGTGATGTCGAACACCAGCGCGACGCCGGCCAGCGGATGGTTGCCGTCGACGACGACCTTGCCATCGGCGATGTCGGTGATCCGATAGACGAGGTCCTCCTCGCCGTCCTCGGACACGCGCTCGAAGCTCATGCCGATCTCGATGTTCTCGGGGAAGAGCTTGGCGTCCTCGACCAGGATCAGCTCCTCGTCGTAGTCACCGAAGGCGTCGTCGGGCTGCAGCTTGACCTGCAGCTTGTCGCCGACCTTCTTGCCGTGCAGCGCCTCTTCCAGCACCGGGAAGATGCCGTCGTAGCCGCCATGCAGGTAGACCAGCGGGTGCTGGCCGTCGTCGATGACGGCGCCTTCCGGGTCACGCACGGTGTACTGCAGCGTGACGATGGTGTTTTTAACGATTTCGTTTTGCATGCTGGGGTTCCAGTTCCTTGACCAGTTCGAAAATCGCGGCTGCGTGGCCGCGGGGTGTCACATCGTAAAGGGCGTGGCGGATCCTGCCCTGCTTGTCGATGACGAAGGTCGATCGACGCACGCCCATCTTCTTCACACCATCGACTTCCCTTTCCTGCCACACCTTGTAGAGCCGGCACACCTCGGTGTCCGCATCGGAGAGCAGGCGGATCGACAGTCCTTCCTGGTCGCGAAACTCTGCGTGGGTCAGGCAATCGTCCGGGCTGACGCCAACCACGATGCAGTCGAATCCGGCGAACTCGTCTTCATGGTCGCTGAAGTCGGCGGCCTGGCGCGTGCAGCCCGGTGTCTTGTCGCGAGGATAAAAGTAGAGGACGACATTCTGCTTGCCGGCGACCGACGCGAGGTCGAACATCTCCATGTCGGCATCCGGCAACGTAAACGCGGGGGCGATGTCTCCGCTCTGCAGCATGTGGTCTCCCTGATGTGGGCCGGATTCTAGCCGAGACCCCCGGCGAACACTACCGCTGCGGGCACGGGCGTGGACTTCGGACGAATTGAGCATTTTGGCCTTCCTCCCTGGTCGATGCCGCACGCGGCAGGTGCCGTGCGCCGACCTCGTCCTGAAGCAATAGCCCAGATCCTGCGTCTGCTCAAGACGCACTGCATCATCGTCGCAACGTTTCATTGTCCGATCATCGGGAGCGCCGTCCATGAGCCATCACCTGCCCGACGCCTTGCGCACAGAACTGCCCACCTCCATGCGCGCCCTCGTCCTCGAGCGCCCCGGGACACCGCTGCGGCTTGTGCGCCTGCCGGTGCCGCGCCCGGCCGCGGGCCAGATCCTGCTGCGCATCGAAGCCTGCGGGGTGTGCCGCACCGACCTTCACCTCGTCGATGGCGAGCTGCCCGACCCGGTGCTGCCGATGATCCCCGGCCACGAGATCGTCGGCCGGGTGGCGGAGGTCGGCCCCGGCGTGCAGGGCGTCGCCCCCGGGCTGCGCATGGGGGTGCCCTGGCTGGGCTGGACCTGCGGCCATTGCGGCTTCTGCACCAGTCAGCGCGAGAACCTGTGCGACGACGCGCGCTTCACCGGCTACCAGATCCACGGCGGTTACGCCGAATACACCGTGGCCGACGCGCGCTACTGCTTCGCGCTCGACGACACGCTCGACGCGGCCGAGGCGGCGCCGCTGCTGTGCGCCGGGCTGATCGGCTACCGCGCGCTGGCCATGGCGGGCGATGCGCAGCGGATCGGGCTCTATGGCTTCGGTGCCGCCGCCCACATCATCGCCCAGGTGGCGGCCTGGCAGGGGCGGGAGGTCCACGCCTTCACCCGCAGGGGCGACGCCGCGAGCCAGGCGTTCGCGCGCCAGCTAGGCGCCTGCTGGGTGGGCGCGAGCGACGATAGGCCGCCGCGACCGCTGCATGCGGCGCTGATCTTCGCCCCCGCCGGCGAACTCGTCCCCGCCGCGCTGCGCGCCACCGGGAAGGGCGGCACGGTGGTGTGCGCCGGCATCCACATGAGCGACATCCCGAGCTTTCCCTACGCCATCCTGTGGGGCGAACGCCGCATCGTCTCGGTCGCCAACCTCACACGCCGGGACGGCGACGAATTCCTCGCCCTCGCGCCCAGGGTGCCGGTGCGCACCGAGGTCACCCGCTTCGGCCTGGAGGCGGCCAATGACGCCCTCGCCCGGCTGCGCCGCGGCGCGCTGCAGGGCGCCGCCGTGCTGATGCCATGAGCCCCTCGCCGCGCTGCAGCGGCGCCCTGCTTTTGTGCTTGCCCTCGGAGGATAACTGTTTAAAATTACAGCCATCCCATGGAGGCTGTCATGAGCACCCGAAGCGAATCCCTTACCGCACGCCAGCAGGAAATCCTCGACTTCATCCGCGCCACCGTCGAATCCGAAGGCCGCCCGCCGACGCGCGCCGAGGTGTGCACCGCGTTCGGTTTCCGCTCGCCGAACGCCGCCGAAACCCACCTGCGCGCACTCGCCGCCAAGGGTGCGATCCTGCTCGAGGAAGGGCGCGCGCGCGGCATCCGCCTGGCCGCGGCGCTCGGCCTGCCGCTGGTCGGCCGCGTCGCTGCCGGCAGCCCCATCCTCGCCGCCGAGCATGTCGAGGCGCGCTACCAGCTCGACCCGGCGCTGTTCTCGCCGCGGGCCGACTACCTGCTGCGCGTGCGCGGCATGAGCATGCGCGACGCCGGCATCCTCGACGGCGACCTGATCGCGGTGCATCGCAGCGCCGAGGCGCGCAACGGGCAGATCGTGGTCGCCCGCGTCGATGACGACGTCACCGTGAAGACCCTGCAGCGCAAGGGCATGGTGGTCGAGCTGCTGCCCGCCAATCCCGACTACGCCCCCATCGTCGTCGACACCCGGCACGCACCGGTGGTGATCGAGGGCGTGATGGTCGGCCTGATCCGCAAGGATCACTGATCCGGCCAGCGCCCTGGCGGCGCTTCATGCCACCCCCATCATGGCCACCCCTGCGCTCCGCATCGCCGAAGACGGCCGCCACGATGCGCCTGCGCTGCCACCCGGGCGGGACATCCTCGCCGGATTGCCTGCCGGCAGCGTCTGGCAGGCCGGCCGTGTCGCACAGTACCCACAGGCAGTGCACCCGACCGGCTTCAGCGCCCTCGATGGCGAACTGCCCGGCGGCGGCTGGCCGGCCGGGGCGCTGATCGAGCTGCTGCTCGAACGCCCGGGGGTGGGCGAGCTGTCGATGCTGCTGCCGATGCTCGGCCGCACCCCGCCCGACCGCTGGATCGTCTGGCTCGCGCCGCCGCTGCAGCCCTACGCCCCCGCCCTCGCCCGCGCCGGCGTCCCGCTGGCGCGGCTGCTGGTCGTGCGCCCCGAACGTCCGCAGACCCTGCTCTGGGCCACCCGCCAGGCGGCCGTTTCGGGCAGCTGCGCGGCGGTGCTGGCCTGGATGCCGCGCATCGACAACACCGGCCTGCGCCGGCTGCAGCTGGCAGCCGAGGAGAGCGACTCCCCGCTGTTCCTGTTCCGGCCCGACACGGTCGCCGGCCAGGCCTCGCCCGCCCCCCTGCGGCTTGCGCTCGCCGCGCGTGGCGACCTGCTCGAGGTTCGTCTGCTGAAGCGACGCGGCCCGCCGGCCAGCCATCCCATCCTGCTCGATGTGCGTGCGGCCGATGCCGGCCCCTGCGACAGCGGGACGCTGGCCGACGCGTCCCTACGGAGTCGCTGAGCGCGCGCTGTCGCCATGTTCTGGCTCGCCATCCATCTGCCGGCCTGGCCACTCCAGGTGTTCACCCGCGGCCTGCAGGCGCCACCGCCGCTCGCCGTCGTCGCCCCGCCACCCCGGGGCACGATCCTGGCCGTGACCCCCACTGCCGAGGCTGCCGGTGTCCGCTGCGGCCAGCGCAGCGCCAGCGCACTCGCCCTGCTCCCCGAGCTGCAGCTGAAGACCCGCGATCCGGCGCGCGAGACCGAGGCCCTCGCCGAGATCGCCGCCTGGGCCGAGCGCTTCAGCCCGCGCCTGAGCCTGTCGCCGCCGGATGCGGTGATGCTGGAGATCTCCTCCTGCCTGCGCCTGTTCGGCGGCGCAAGCCGCATCGAGCAGGCGCTCCGCGCCGGCCTCACCGAGATGGGCTTCGACGTCCGTACCGGCTGCGCCCCCACGCCGCTGGCGGCACGCTGGTTCGCCCGTGCCGGCCTGAGCGCGGCTGCACTCTCCGAGCCCATCGCGGACAAGGACAGCGACGCTCCTTGCCCTTCAGACGCGCCCGCCCCAGGCCCGGCGGCGGACGGCACGCCCGAGCCCGAATGGATGCGCTGGCTCGACCCGTTGCCGATCGAACTTCTCGGGGATGACGGCAGCTGCGACGCGCCCACGCTGGCACTGCTCGCCGGCCTGGGCCTGCGCACGCTCGGCGAGGCGCGCCGCCTGCCTGCGGCCGGACTCGCCCGCCGCCAGGCGCAATCCGTCGGTCGCACGCTGGCCCGCGCCCGCGGCGAGCTCGCCGACCCGCGACCGTGGTTCGCGCCACCGTCCCGCTTCGATCACGGCCTCGTGCTCCCGGTGCCCACCCATCACGCCGACGCCCTGCTGTTCGCGGCCCGTCGCCTGTTCGCCAGCCTGGCCGGCTGGCTGCAGGCCCGCCACGCCGCGGTGGATCTGTGCACGCTGGTGCTCGAGCATGCGTCACTGCCGCACACCACCCTGGAGCTCGTGTTCGGCGCGCCCAGCCACGAGGAGGCGCGCTTCACGCTGATCGCCCGCGAGCGCCTCGCGGCCACCCAGCTGACTGCCGAAGTCAGCGGCCTGCGGCTGCGCGCCGATCGGCTGGTCCATGCCCAAGCCGGCAGCGAGGATCTCTTCGGTGCGCCGGCAGCCCGCGCCGATGCCACCCTGCTGCTTGCCCGCCTGCAGGCACGGCTGGGCGACAAGGGGGTCTATCGCCTGTCCGCCCGAGCCGACCATCGCCCCGAGGCCGCCTGGCTTGCCTGCGAGGCGGGCTGCGGCCCCCTCCATCCGGATTCCCGCGCGGCACGCCGCGCCCACGCCGATGCGGCACCGACGGTCGCCGCCGAGGGCCTGCGTCCGCTCTGGCTGCTGCCCGAACCGAAGCCGGTCGCCGCGGCTCGCCTCACCCTGCTCGGCGAGGCCGAGCGCATCGAGACCGGCTGGTGGGACGGCCGCCCGGTGGGCCGCGACTACTATCTCGCCCGCGACGAACACCAGGCCCTGTGCTGGGTCTTCCATACCCTGGACGCCCCCGGGCACTGGTTCGTGCATGGTTTTTTCGGCTGAGCCATCGCCCCGGCCCCACTACGGAGCGCCCCTCCGGCCGTAGTACACTCCGGCCCTCCCCAGACTTTCCACCCGATCAAGGAATCCCCCCGCGTTCGCGCGGCCCCTGCCCGATGTCACAGCCCCAGCGCCCGTCCCAGCTTCCCATCCCGCCCGCCGCTGCCGCACCTGCCTCCGCGCCCCTGCCCGGCGACCTCGCCCGCCGCCGCGCCCTGTTCAGCCTGCTGCTCGGTCTCGTCGCGCTGCCCGCATCCTGGCTGCTGTTCTCGCAGCTCGAGCGCCTGTGGCCTGAGATTGTGCGCATGGAAGGCGTCGCCTTCATGGCCGCCGCCACGCTGCTAGGCGGCGCGATGGCGATCGGACCGCTGGCCGCGGCGATCGGCTTCCTGCTGGCGATCTGGTTCGGGGTGGACAGTGTGTATCGGCCGCGCCGAGCGGCTTCACCCCTGCTCGACCGCGTGATCGTCGCCGCCGGCCTGCTGGTCTGGTTCGCACCCGCCCTCGCGGCGCTCGGCATGGTGGGCCAGGCGCTGACGAGCGGCCGCATCCACTTCGTCCGCCCGCCGCGCGACTACTTCCTCGCCACCGACCCGATCGCCTTCTGGCAGGGCGTCGGCTTCTGGCTGATCATGGGCGGCCTGTTCGGCTTCCTGGCCTGGCGCTACTGGCGCGGCAAGCTGCTGGCCGCGAACCCCGACTGATCCGGCACCGGCCCGCCCCAGCCCTCTGACACCACCGCGCGGACCGGCTGCGCACACCGGCCCCGCCCCATCTTACTCAGCTGCCGAGCCAGCCCTTGCGCAGCTTGAGCGCCTGGGCCCCGGCGCGATCCGCTCGCTTGAGGCTGAACTTGTCCGCGGGCGGCTCGGCCAGCACGAGGCGGAAACTCATCAGCTCGTCGCGGCGGAACACATGCAGGTTGAGCTCCTCGCCCGCACGCCGGCGGGCAAGCATCTCGTCCACCGCCTTCGCGCCAGACACCTTCAGCCCGTCGAGCGCCACCAGCACGTCACCCGCCGAAACCCCCGCCGCCTGCGCCGGCCCGCCGTCGTACACGTTGAGCACCTTCGCCTCGCCGTTGCCGCCGCCCAGCTTCCAGCCGAGCACCGGCGCCGTGCCGGCGGCCGAGGCCTGCAGCGTCACCCCCATCGGCTTGAGCAGGCGCGCGAGCGGGAGATCCTCGCAGCCTTCCACCGCCTGCTCGAGCCAGCGCGCCAGACGGGCGCCGCCGACCTCGCGCACCGCGGCGAAGATGCCGTCCTCGGGCACCCCCACGCCGGTCAGCCCGTGGCGCTGCCAGAGCAGCCGCATCACGTCATCCAGGCTCGCGCTGCCCGCGCTGCCGGCCCTGAGCTGCAGGTCCAGCGCGAGCGCGATCAGCGCGCCCTTGGCGTAATAGCTGACGACCGCGTTGGGCGCGTTCTCGTCCTGGCGGTAGTACTTGGTCCACGCGTCGAAGGAGGATTCCGCCACGCTTTGCTTGAGCCGGCCGCTGCCGCGCATCACGCTCGAGATCGTCTTGGCGAGCACCTCGAGGTACTCGTCCGTGCCGATCACGCCGCTCCGCACCAGGGCCAGATCGTCGTAATAGGAGGTGAAGCCCTCGAAGGCCCACAGCAGCCTGGTGTGGTTCTCGCGGCCGAGGTCATAGGGCGTGAACGCCGCCGGCTTGATGCGCTTGACGTTCCAGGTGTGGAAGTACTCGTGACTGCACAGGCCGAGAAAGGTCCGGTAGCCCTCGGACATGCCCGCCATGCCTTTCCAGGGCAGGTCGGCACGGCTGCAGATCAACGCGGTCGAGGCGCGATGCTCGAGCCCGCCATAGCCATCGCCCACCACCAGGGTGAGGAAGGCGTAGTAATCCACCGGCGCGGGCGTTCCGAAGAAGCGAATCTGCCACTCGCACACACGCCTGAGATCGGCGCACAGGCGCTCGAGGTCGCAGTCGTGACGGCCGGTGAGCGCGATGTCGTGCGGCACACCCCCGGCCTCGAAACGCGCCAGCGTGAAGGCCCCCATCTCGAACGGATGGTCGATGAGCTCGTCGTAGTCCGCCGCGCGAAAGCGCCCGAAGCGGTGGGCATCGCCCGCCCTGCCGTGTTCGGGCGCCATCGACGTGATCAGCTTCCAGTGCCGGTACGCCTCGCCCTCGGGCCTGTCGACGCTGACGATGCAGGGCCCGTCGGTGCGCCCGGCCACCGCCACGAACATGCTGGTGCCGTTGAAGAAGCCATGGGTGGTGTCGAGGTGCGCTGAACGGACCGACAGGTCCCAGGCATAGACCTCGTAGTGCAGCGACAGCGTCTTCGTCCCCGGCGCGCAGAGCGCGCGCCAGGTGTGCTTGTCCAGCTTGTCGATGGCGCAGGCTTCGCCGTCGGCCAGGGCGGACAGGCGCACGATGTTGCGCGCGAACTCGCGGATCATGTAGCTGCCGGGGATCCACGCCGGCAGGCTGAACACCTGGCCCGCAGGATCCGGGTCCGCGACGGTGCAGCTCACCACGAACAGATGCGCGCCCGGATCGGCGGGGCGGATGCGGTACTCGACCGGTGGCAGCGCCCCGGCGAAGGGGCGATCGAAGGCAGCGGACTGGGGGCGGACAGGGGAGGATCGTGCGGGCATAAGCTGGCTCGTCGCGGTGAAGCGTAGGCCGCGCCCGGCGACGCTTCAGCACGAACTCGGCCGCGAGGACGCGCCGTGATCTGCCGCGGCGCGACCGGGGACGCAACGCAAAGCCCGCACTATAGCGCCGCGCCGCACAGCTGCGCACGGGGCGCCGAGTTCAGGGCATGCCGACCTTCGAGAAGTCGATCGGAAACTCCCAGATGAAGTCCGGGGTGGCGATCTCGGTATCTACCATCGACCTGAATGGAAATACGCTAGCGTCAAAGCCCAAGCTCTCCTTTTCCAACTCATCTTTTGATGTCCGCATCAGCGCCGTCTGCACATCGGGCGATTCCTCGCCGTAGGCGCGCGGCCGGATGCGATGGAACACGAAGCGCGGGGTCAGCTTGATCCGGAACTGGAAGGTGCCCTTCTCCGCACCGGGAATCTGGTAGATGCACTGGGTGGGG
>JAREIX010000281.1 GCA_029286945.1 Thauera sp.
TGACGCCGCCTCGATGCCGGTGCAGAGCTTCGTCAAGCACTTCGGCAGCGAGTTCGAATACCACATCGAAAACAAGAAGTGCCTCGTGCCGCCCGAAGTCCAGCGCGCAGGCAGTCAAATCTACGTGAGCCCGTCATGCTAGAGATCGAAATCGACGGCAAGCAGGTCCAGGTCAACGATGGCAGCACCGTGATCGAGGCTGCAGCGGTTGCCGGGTCCTATATTCCGCACTTCTGCTACCACAAGAAGCTGTCCATCGCGGCCAACTGCCGCATGTGCCTGGTACAGGTCGAGAAGGCGCCCAAGCCGCTGCCCGCCTGTGCGACGCCGGTCACCAACGGCATGAAGGTATGGACGCACTCCGAATTGGCCGTGAAGGCGCAGAAGGGGGTGATGGAGTTCCTGCTCATCAATCACCCGCTCGACTGCCCGATCTGCGACCAGGGCGGAGAATGCCAGCTGCAGGACCTCGCCGTCGGCTATGGTTCCACGGCCTCGCGCTATCAGGAAGAGAAGCGCGTGGTGTTCAACAAGAATCTCGGCTCGCTGGTGTCGACCGACATGACGCGCTGCATCAACTGCACGCGCTGCGTTCGCTTCACCGCCGAGATCGCGGGCGAGATGGAACTCGGCCAGGCCTTCCGCGGTGAGCACGCGGAGATCATGCCCTTCATCGAGAAGACGATCGACTCCGAGCTGTCGGGCAACATCATCGACCTGTGCCCGGTCGGTGCGCTCACCTCCAAGCCTTTCCGCTTCGCCGCGCGTACCTGGGAACTGTCCCGGCGCAAGTCGGTGAGCCCGCATGACTCGCTCGGCGCGAACCTGATCGTCCAGACCAAGCACGATGTCGTAAAGCGTGTGCTGCCGCTCGAGAACGAGGACGTCAACGAATGCTGGCTGTCCGACAAGGACCGCTTCTCGTACGAAGGCCTCGCCAGCGAGGAACGGCTCACCTCGCCGATGATCAAGCAGGGCGGCCAGTGGAAGAAGGTCGATTGGCAGGCCGCGCTCGAGTTCGTCGCGACCGGCTTGCGCGGCGTGACCAATGACTACGGTCCGGCAGCCATCGGCGCGCTCGCGTCGCCGCACTCGACTGTCGAGGAGCTCTACCTGTTGCAGAAGCTGGTGCGCGGTCTCGGTTCCGAGAACGTCGATTTCCGCCTGCGGCAGAGCGATTTCCGCGCGGACGGCAAGCGTGCCGGGGCGCCCTGGCTGGGCATGCCGGTCGCCGGCGTGAAGGATCTGAACCGGCTGCTGGTGGTGGGCAGCTTCCTGCGCAAGGACGCGCCCCTGCTCGCGCAGCGCGTGCGCCAGGCCTGCAAGAAGGGTCTCCACGTCAGCGCGATCGGGCCGAATGCCGAGGAGTGGCTGCTGCCGGTGCGCAATCGTGCGCTGGTGCCGCCTTCGGCGATGGTATCGATGATGGCGCAGGTGGTCGCGGCGCTCGCGCAGCTCAAGGCGGCCGAGGTGAGCGTTGCCCTGGTTGGCAAGCTCCCGGGCACGGTTTCCGACCAGGCGCGCGCGATCGCGGAGAGCCTGGCCAGCGGCCGCAACGTCGCCGTGTGGATGGGCAGCCTGGCCGCCCAGCATGGCCGCGCGAGCGAGCTGCAGGTCCTGGCGCAAGAGATCGCCCGCCTGTGCGGGGGCACGTTCGGTTTCATCGGCGAGGCCGCGAACAGCGTCGGGGGCTATCTCGCGAAGGCAGTGCCCGGCGCGGGCGGCCTGGACGCCGCGGCAATGGTCACCCAGCCGCGCCATGGCTACGTCGTCCTCGGCGCCGAGCCCGACCTGGATTTTGCGGACCCCGCAGCCACCGTCGCCGCCCTCTCCGCGGCGCAGCTGGTTGTCGCGCTCAGCGCGTTCGAATCCGCCACGCTGCGCGACCTGGCCGACGTGATGCTGCCGATCGCGCCCTTCACCGAGACCTCCGGCACTTTCGTCAATTGCGAGGGCCGCGTGCAGAGTTTCGCGGCGGCTGCGCGTCCCGCGGGCGACGTCCGTCCGGGCTGGAAGGTGCTCCGCGTGCTCGGCAACCTGCTCGCGCTCGAAGGCTTCGGCTTCGGTGACTCCGAGGCCGTGCGGGACGAGGCGCTCGGCACGGATGCTGCGGCGGAGCTCGACAACGGCCTCGAGGGCATCCTGGTGAACGCGTCCGCCACGGGCGCGGACACGCTCGAGCGGGTCGCGGACGTGCCGATCTATTTCGCCGACCCGCTGGTGCGCCGCGCGCCCTCGCTGCAGAAGGCGAAGGATGCGGCGCAGCCGGTCGCACGGATGTCGCCTGCCACGATGGCGCGCCTGGGGCTGGCGGCCGGCGATCGGGTACGGGTTTCGCAGGGCGCGAAACGGGCAGAACTGGTGGCGCAGGTCGACGCGGGTCTGGCTGACGGTTGCGTGCGCGTGGCCGCGGCCCATCCTTCGACCGCGGCGCTCGGCGCGATGAGCGGTGATCTGAGCGTGGAGCGTATCTGATGGAAGCGATGCTGCAACCCGTTGCCGACTTGTTCGGATCCTCCTGGCCAGCCGTGTGGACGCTGGCCAAGATCGTCGCCATCATCGCGCCGCTGATGATCTGCGTGGCCTACCTGACGCTGGCCGAGCGCAAGGTCATCGGCTACATGCAGGTTCGCCTCGGCCCCAATCGCGTGGGTCCGAAGGGGCTGCTGCAGCCGATCGCCGACGGCGTGAAGCTGCTGCTGAAGGAGATCATCGTCCCGAGCGGCGCCAACAAGGGGCTCTTCATCCTCGGCCCGATCCTGGCGATCGCGCCCTCGCTCGCGGCCTGGGCGGTGATTCCATTCGGCGACGGCCTGGTGCTGTCCGACGTCAACGCCGGCCTGCTGTTCCTGCTGGCGATCACCTCGATGGAGGTGTACGGCGTGATCGTGGCGGGCTGGGCCTCCAATTCGAAGTATCCGTTCCTAGGCGCGATGCGCGCCGCGGCACAGATGGTGTCGTACGAGGTCTCGATGGGCTTCGCGCTGATCTGCGTGCTGCTGATCTCGGCCAGCCTCAACCTGTCCGACATCGTCATGTCGCAGGCGGAAGGCCGCTTCGCCGACATGGGGCTGGGCATCCTGTCGTGGAACTGGATCCCGCTCTTCCCGATGTTCGTGGTCTACGTGATCTCGGGCATCGCCGAGACCAACCGCGCGCCGTTCGACGTCGTCGAGGGCGAGGCCGAGGTGGTCGCCGGCCACATGGTCGAGTACTCAGGCATGGCGTTCGCGCTGTTCTTCCTCGCCGAGTACGCGAACATGATCCTGGTGTCGATCCTGACCTCGATCCTGTTCCTCGGCGGCTGGCTGTCGCCGGTGGGATTCCTGCCCGACGGCTTCCACTGGCTCGCGCTGAAGACGGCCGCGATCCTGTTCATCTTCCTGTGGGCGCGTGCCACCTTCCCGCGTTTCCGCTACGACCACATCATGCGCCTGGGCTGGAAGGTGTTCATCCCGGTGACCCTGGTGTGGGTGTTTGTGGTGGCGGTGTGGATGATGTCGCCGCTGTCGATCTGGAGTTGAGAAGACCATGGGTGCCAAGGATTACATCGGCAGTCTGTTCCTGAAGGAACTCGTCAAGGGCAT
>JAREIX010000282.1 GCA_029286945.1 Thauera sp.
AAGAGCTGGCGGTTGTAGGCGTAGTCGCGCGCCACCTCGTTGCGCGCCAGCACGCTCGACAGGTGCTGGCGCTTGTTGCGCTCGGCGCGCAGCACGCTGCCCGGCAGGTGCTGCCACGCATCGAGGATGGCCTGCGCCTCGAACGCGGCCAGAAAACGGCGCTGCGGCCGGGTGAAGCGGCTGCGGAACAGCACCCACAGCGTCTGCACCAGGAAGTACTCGGCGTGATGGCGGTCGATGCGCACCAGGCGTTCGCCGGTGTTGAAGTCGATGCGCGCCGGCGCGACGCGCTCGAACACCGCGGCAAACGGCCCGCGCGCGCAGGCCGGGTCGCGGAAGGATTCGCGCAGCGCCCAGTGCAGCGCGTTCCAGCCGTAGTGGTCGGTGGCCTCGGGGTCGGCGCCGCGCTCGAGCAGCGCCTCGACCAGGGCGACGTTGCCCGCGGCCGCGGCGGCCATCAGCGGCGTCTTGTTCATCGGCAGGCGGTGATCGACGCCGTGCTGGTCGCACTGGCGCAGCACGTCCTTGAAGCTGCGGCCGAAGTAGGGCATCCAGGTCTTGCGGCCGTGGGTGCCCAACTGGCGCTCGAAGGCGCGCGCGGCGGCAAACTCGCCTTCCTCGGCAAGCATGCGCGCCAGTTCCGGCTCGTCGTGGCAGGTGGCGTAGTCGTACAGTTGCTGGCGGTGCTTGCTGCCCGGCAGACGGTCGCGGAAGGTCTTCACCAGCAGCTCGCGCAGCCGCGCCTCGTCGGTCACCGGCCACGGCACCGGGCTCTGGCGCAGGATGTCGCGGCGGATCGCGTCGGCCTGTTCCTGCTTGCCCTGCAGCTCGAGCTTGCGCGCCTCCTTCTGCCAGTCCTCCAGCGTCGATTTCGCCGCCTCCAGCTTCACCGCGCCGCCCTCGGCCAGGCCGAGCAGGCCGAACAGCGGGTGGGCGGTATCCGACTCGATCACGTACAGGTTGCGGATCGCGCGCGTCAGCGCCACGTACAGCGCATTGACGAAGAACTTGTACACCTCCAGCGACTTGTCTTCCTTGTCGCGTGCGCGGCGGTATTCCAGGTTCTCCACCGCGAGGTCGGCCGCCTCGACGCCGTCGACGATCTCGGCGAAGTCCTTGCGATGGTCGGAGACGAAGCGGTACAGCACGATGTTGTCGTACTCGAGCCCCTTGGCCTCGTGGATCGAGAACAGCAGCGGGGTGGCGAAGCGCTTTCGCGCCTCGGCCTTGTCCTCGTCGCGCATCACCAGCACGGCGAAGCGGGTGGACTGGCGCACGCTCTTGTCGAGCTCGCGCAGCGCGGCGTCCTTGTCCGCCATCAGCACCACCTCGCCCGGCTCGCCGCCGATCGCATCGACCAGGAAGTTGCTCTCGCGGTCGATCGAGCCGAAGCGGCGGTGCTTGATCTTGAGCAGGGTGTTGGCCACCCGCGTGGCCTCGCGGCCGTTGCGGAAGTTGGCGGTGAGCACCGCCAGCTCCTGCCGCCGCGCGAGCTCCGGGTCGCGCCAGAACAGGCTCTTCACCTGGCTCCAGGAGAAGAAGTTGGGATGCACGATCTGGTTGGAGTCGCCGCACAGCAGGAAGTGGCCGGGCTTCTTCAGCGTCGCCAACACCAAGTCGAGCTGGGCGGGGGTCAGATCCTGCACCTCGTCGACAACCACGAAGTCGTAACGCGGCGCCGCCAGCGCGCGCGAGGCCTGCGCGACCAGACCGAGGTCGAACAGGCCGGCCTCGGCCAGCCAGGCGCGGTACCTGTCGAACAGGTCGTACAGCCGCTCGCGCGCCTCCGCCGGGAAGATCGACTGGCGCACGCCCAGCGCCAGGTAGTCGGCGCGGCTCAGCACCCCGCCGGCACGCGCGGCGATCACGCCGCGGATCTCCTCGAAGGCCTGATGCGCATCGATGTCGCGGAAGCCCTGCCGCATGCGCGCGAACCACGCCGCAAAGTCGCGCCAGCTCGCCTCGCGCCCGGCCGGCACGCGGATCGATTCGACGAACTCGCGAAAGGACAGGAAGCTCGCGTCCTGGCCGGCATGCTCGAAGCCGTGGGCGTAGTAGAGGTCGCGCGCGCTCTGCGCCAGGTAGGCCGAATGCGTGACGTACAGCACCTCGCCCTCTGCGCGCTTGAGCTTTTCCAGGGTCAGCGCGGTCTTGCCGCTGCCGGCGCTGCCCACCAGGATCAGCGGCGGCGGCCGGCGGTAGATGGCCTGCTGGGCGTCGTCGAAGGACAGCGGCTTGTCGAGCAGGTGGATCGTGGTGTGCTCGGGGTGCAGATAGCGCAGCGGCTGCGCCTCGCGCACCGCGGCATCGACGTCGGCATCCGCGATCTGCGTCTCGTCGATCTGCGCGCCGCGCAGGAAGCGCGACTTGTCGTAGGCGTGATTGGCGATCACCTCCAGCATCAGCACGCAGGTCTCGTCACGGTGGCGCAGCAGCGTGAACAGCAGGCGGTCGGCGTCGTTGAGGCGGGCGCGGTAATAGGCGCCGCCGCTGGGGCCGACCAGCTTCTTCACCTGCGCCGCGCGAAAATCGCCGCGCGCCAGCGCCTCGCTCACCTTGGCGTAGGCCGCGCGCACGCGCGCGGTGTCGAGTCCGGCGTATTCGAGAACCTTCATTGCCACCCGCTCCGGTGCCGGCCTGCCGACCGGCACGTTTTTTGAAGAAGCGGGAATGATAAGGCGGTTTGCCGGCAGGCCCGGCAACCCATGGCCCACAAGCTCTGGCCCGCAGACAACAGGATGGCTGCGGGCCAGGGTCGTCTGTTCAGCGCCCCGGCAGGGTGAAATCAGGCAAAGACGAAGTACTTCCGCACCGTCTCGACCACTTCCCAGGTGCCCTTCATGCCGGGCTCGACGACGAAGATGTCGCCGGCCTTGAGGTGGATCGGCTCGCCGCCGTCGGGGGTGATGATGCAGTAGCCCTCGCGGAAGTCGCAGTATTCCCACTTCTCATAGGCGACCCGCCACTTGCCCGGCGTGCAGATCCAGGTGCCCATGATCTTCGTGCCGTCTTCCGAGGTGTAGGCGTTCAGGTTGACGGTGTGCGGCTCGCCGGCGATGCGCTCCCATTTGCAGGCATCCAGGATCGGCACGGGCACGGTATCGCGGAGAACGGTGATGGGCTTGCTCATATCTGCTCCAGATAGTCGGATTGGCGTTGCATGGCAACGGGAAAGACGGACTCTAGAGCGCTTGCGCGCGACGCTATTGTCCGAAATGGACATGAAAGCGCCCAAAACCGGCACGCGCGGCGCGCGCCCGTTCAGCCCGCGTTAACCCCCGCCGCCCTACAATGCCTGCCGAGCCCCCCGGCACACCCTGCCCCGCCACCGACCGTCTCCCGAGCACCGCCCCATGAAGATCCTGACCCCGCGCCAGGCCCTGCTGCTATCGCTGGCCGCCGCCCTGAGCACCATCGCGATGAAGACCGGCGCCTGGTGGCTGACCGGCTCGATCGGCTACCTGTCGGATGCGCTCGAGTCGGTGGTCAACCTGGCCGGCGCCGGCTTCGCGCTGTGGATGGTGTCCTACGCCCAGCGCCCCGCCGACGAGGATCACCAGTACGGCCAT
>JAREIX010000283.1 GCA_029286945.1 Thauera sp.
GATGTTGTGGGTGAGCAGCAGCGTGGCCGCGCCCATGCGCGCCGCGGCGAGCGCGGCCTCGGTCCCGGCGTGACCGCCGCCGACCACGATGACATCGAACCGGGTGGGGTAGAGCATGGCGCGCTCCGTGCTGCAATGCGTGAACAAGGGGCGTGATTCTACGCCTTCAGCGTCCAGGCGGCCAGGTTCCGCGCCGATGTTTCACGGAAAATTGCAATTCAAACATCGGCTTATTGGTCGCTTCGACGCTCGGCGGTGCGCCCCCCGAAGCGCCACCACGGTAGCACCCGGCTCATCGACAGCACCTCGCCGCTCTGCATCGGCGCATAACCCGGAAGCTGCGCCAGGCGCTGCTGCCAGTCGGCCGTGCGCAGCAGCGCGAGCAGGGCGCGGGTGGCGGGCTGGTCGAGCGTGGTCTTGAGGCAGGCGAGGAAGTAGGCCTCCTCCACCAGCGGCACGAAATCCAGCCCGCGGCTGCGCGCGCTGGCCTCGAGGCCGAAGCCGGCGTCGGCCTGGCCGCTCGCCACCGCGTGGGCGACTGCGGCATGCGAGGGCTCGTCGGTGTCGTAGCCGCGGATCGCCGACGGCGCGAGGCCAAGCTCGCCGAGCAGCTCGTCCACCACCACCCGGGTGCCGGTGCCGCGCGCGCGATTGACGAAGCGCACGCCCGGTCGGGCGAGATCCACCAGCCCGCGTAGACCCAGCGGGTTGCCGCGCGCCACGATCAGGCCCTGACTGCGGCGGGCGAAGCCGATCAGCTTGTGCAGGCCGGGGCGCAGCAGCGGCTTGTAGGTGCGCTGCGCGTGCGAGGACGCCCCCCGCGCGCCGGGCGTGGCCGGCAGGCGTACGTGGAAGCCGGCCATCGTGCACCGGCCCTCGTTGAGCGCGCGGATCGCGTCCACGCTGCCGGTGAAGCGCACGTCGAGGTGCAGCCCGCCGCCGCGCGCAGCGTCGCCGAGCGCGGCGAGCGCCTCGTCGTGGCTGGCGTGGAAGGACAACACATGCACCGTATCGTCGAAGGCGATCGCGAACGCGCGCTCGAGGTCGGCGCGCAGCGCTTCGATCTGCGGCAGCAGACGGGCCTGTACCTGGCGCTCGGCGAGCAGCAGCTTGGCGCCGAACTCCGACAGACGGGCCGCCTGGCCCTTCTCCCACAGGATCAGTGGCTGGCCGAGCGCACCCTCCCAGCGCTTGAGCTCGCCCCACACGTGGCGGTAGGACAGATCGAGCGCGCGCGCCGCCGCCGAGATCGAGCCGCAGTCGGCCACCGCCTGCAGCAGGTCGAGCAGCGGGTTGCGGACCAGCGCCGGCGCTGCGGCCGTGCCCAGGGTGTAGTGAAGGCTGATCCTATGCATCGCTGTTCATATTGATCGGGTCTGGCAGGGTCAATAGATTGCGCCAATTCGACCGCAGGCGGCAATCGCACGCCCCGCGGCGCTTCCGCCCCCAGATCCCGAGGAGCCCCCCCTGATGCGATCCCTTGTCCGCACGCACCTCGCCCGTTTCGCAGCCACCGCAGCGTTCGCCGTGCTGCCGCTCGCGGCTCATGCACAGGCGAACTCCATCGTCGTCGCCTCGACCACCTCCACCGAGCAGTCCGGCCTATTCGGCCACATCCTGCCGCAGTTCACGCAGGCGAGCGGCATCGAGGTCAAGGTGGTCGCGCTCGGCACCGGCCAGGCGCTCGATGTCGGCCGCCGCGGCGACGCCGACGTGGTGTTCGTGCATGACGCCGCCGCCGAGCAGAAATTCGTCGACGAGGGCCACGGCATCGAGCACCGCAAGGTGATGTACAACGACTTCGTGCTGGTCGGGCCGAAGGACGATCCCGCCGGCACGCGCGGCAAGGACATCACCGCGGCGCTGCAGAAGCTCGCCGCCGCCAACGGCAACTTCGTTTCGCGCGGCGACAAGAGCGGCACCCACGCCGCCGAGCTGCGCTACTGGAAGGCCGCCGGGGTGGAGGACAAGGGTACCGGCTACAAGGAATGCGGCTGCGGCATGGGCCCGGCGCTGAACATGGCGGCCTCCAGCAGCGCCTACGTGCTCGCCGACCGCGGCACCTGGCTCAGCTTCAAGAACCGCGCCGACCTCGCGGTGCTCGTCGAAGGCGACACGCGGCTGTTCAACCAGTACGGCGTGATGGTGGTGAACCCCGAGCGCCACCCGCACGTGAAGACGGCCGAGGCGCGCAAGTTCGTCGAGTGGGTGGTGTCGCCCGCCGGCCAGGACGCGATCGCCTCGTACAGGATCGAGGGCGAGCAACTCTTCTTCCCGAACGCCGGGCAGTAAGGCAGGCCGTCCGTCCCCCGGCGGACATTGCCCGCCTCAACGCAAGGCCGCGGGGCCGCATTAAGGCCAGATCGTGGCCGTATCGACGCCTAATCGACGCCGCATCAGCGCCGGGTCTTAACCGGATCGGAGCCCGATCGAAGCCAGGCGGGCTGCCTCACCCGGCCCCCGCCTCAGGTCGCGATGCCGCCGGTGTCGAACACCTCCGCATGGATGCGCGCCGACTCCACACCCAATTCATGCAGCGTCGCGATCTGCGCCTCCAGGAAGCCGACCGGGCCGCACAGGTAGTAATCGGCCCCCTCGGCCAGCACCGCGCCCGCGAGCGCGCGCAGATCGACCCGCCCCGACTGCACCGGCGCCGAGACCGGGCCCTGGTCGTGGAACAGATGCAGCTTCACCTGCGGATGGCGCTCGGCGACCCTGGCCAGATGCGCACCGAAGGCGAACACGGCGGCACTGCGGCAGGCATGCACGAACTGCACCGGCCGCGACGGCGCCGCCGCCACCAGGCGATCGAGCATCGCCACCATCGGCGTGATGCCCACGCCGCCGCTGATCAGCACCACCGGGCCGTCGTGCGTCTCGTCGAGGAAGAACTCGCCGAAGGGCGGCGCCAGCTCCAGCATGTCGCCCACCTTGTAGAAGTCGTGCAGGCGGTTCGACACCCGGCCGGCCGGTGCGGTCACGCTCGCCGGCTCGCGCTTCACCGAGATGCGGAAATGCATCGCCCCCGGCGCGATCGACAAGGTGTACTGGCGCAGCTGCATCACCCCCAGCTCGGGCACGAACACGCGTGCGGTGGTGTACTGGCCGGCGTTGTAGGCGGGCAGCGGGCCGCCGTCGCAGGGCACGAGGTGGAAGGAGGTGATCTCCTCGCTCTCGCGCACCTTGTCGATGATGCGGAAGCTGCGCCAGCCGCTCCAGCCACCGTCCGCATTGCAGGCCTCCTTGTACAGCTTGGACTCCGCCTCGATGAAGACGTCGGCGAGCGCGCCATAGGCCACGCCCCAGGCATTGACCAGCTCGTCGCTGGCGGCATCGCCCAGCACCTCGCGGATCGAGGCCAGCAGGTGCTTGCCGACGATCGGGTAGTGCTCGGCGCGGATGCCCACGCTGGCGTGCTTGTTGGCGATCAGCGTGATCACCGGCGCCAGCACCGAGGGATCGTCGATGTTCTCGGCGTAGGCCAGCACCGCCATCGCCAGCGCCACCGGCTGCTTGCCGGTCTCGTTGTGCGACTGGTTGAAGATGTTCTTCAGCTCC
>JAREIX010000284.1 GCA_029286945.1 Thauera sp.
GCCGCGCGCATGGGCGACATGGCGCAGACCTGCAACGACCCCGCCGACCTGCCCGCCGGCACCGTGATCGCCAGCGGCACCGTGCTGATCGGATGAACCCCATGCCCAGCTTCCGCCCGCCCTCCACCGCCCACCTGCTGTGCGACCTCGCCATCCACGCGGTGCATCGCGAGCTGCGCCCGGTGTATCGCCTCACCGAGACGGCCCGGCAGCCGCGCGCGGCGTGGGACTTCGTGCCGCGCGACGGGCTGGAGAACCTCGCCCAGGCGGTGATCCTGCGCCTGCTCACGCCGCGCGGCGAACTGGCCGCGCTCGGCCACCCGGACTACGGCTCGCGCGTGCATGAACTCATCGGGCGCGAGAACGACGGCCCGCGCCGCAACCTGCTGCGGCTCTTCATCCTCGAGGCGCTGAAGGCCGAGCCGCGCATCGACAAGGTGGCCGAGCTGCGCGTCGAACCCTCGCCCGGCACCCGCTCCACGGTCGACGTGCTGCTGCGGGTGAAGCCGGTCGCCGCCACCGAGCTGGTGACGATCGGCCCCTTCTCCATCGAACTTGCCGTGTGAGGACGCCATGTCTTTCCGCCGCAAAACCTATCCCGAAGTCGCCGAAAGCCTGCTCAACCGCCTGTTGGGCGGGGTGAGCGGCGAGGCCCACCCCTATCCGCCGGCCAAGGCCACGCGCGAGCCCTACCGCCACGCGCTCGAGCGCCCGCCGGTCGACCGCGTCACCGCGGTGTGGGGCGCGCGCAACGGCGAGACCTTCCGCTTCGCCCCCGAGGCCGACTACGTGCTGTCGGCCGACGGCGCCGAGCTCGAATGGAAGACGGGCGGCGCCCGCCCGGACGAAGGCACCGCCTTCGAGATCCACTACCTGCCGCGCCAGCGCGAGATGCGCGTCAATGACCTCTACCCCGGCTCGGTGGTGCGCACGCTGATGGAGGCGGTGGCGCTCGAGACCGCCAGCCTGTATGCGCAGATGGAGACCGTGTACCGCGCCGGCTTCCTCGACACCGCTAGCGGCGGCGCCCTCGACCACGTAGTCGGCCTGCTCGGCATCCGCCGCGTGCGCGCCGGGCGCAACAGCGGCGAGCTGCGCTTCACCCGCGCGCGCAACACCGCCGGCGAGATCACCATCCCCGCCGGCACCCGGGTCGCCACCGCCGACGGCGCGATCGAATACGAGACCACCGCCGACCTCACCCTGGTCGACGGCCAGCCCGCGGCCAAGGTCGCCGCCCGCGACCTGGTCGCCGACAACGACGGCCTGCCGCCCGACAGCCTGGTGCTGATGGTGCGGCCGATCGCCGGCATCGAGGCGGTCACCAACCCGGGCGCCACCACGCGCCTGGACCGCGACGAGAATGACGACGAGCTGCGCAGCCGCGCCCGCCGCTTCCTCGCCGGCTCGGCGCGCGGCACGCGCAGCGCGATCGAGGCCGCGATCGCCGCCGAAGGCCTGCGCGCCGAACTCGAGGAGCCCTCCCCCGGCCTGGTGCGCATCACGCTGCAGGGCGTGCCCGGGCCCGACCAGTTCGCGCGCCTGAAGAAGGCGGTCGATCAGGTGCGGCCGGCCGGCGTCAAGGTGGACATCCTCACCGGCGAGCCGCCGCTGAAGATCGCCCTCGACCTGCAGCTGGTGTCCGCCACCGGCCTGCCCGAGACCCGGCTGCGCGCGCTGCAGGAAGAGGTCCACGCGCGCTACGCCGACTACTTCGCCCGCCTGCCGCTGGCGAGTGATGGCAGCCTGAGCCGGCTCGCCGGGCTGGCGATCGGCGTCGACGGCGTCGAGGACGTGCGCATCAAGGCGGCCACCGCCGACGGCGCCGACGTTCTCGACGTGGCGGGCGGCCTGCTGACCCTGGGAGGCAAGACCGCCGAGCTCACCGAGCTGCGCATCGTCGACCCGGCGCTCGCCACCGGCCTCACGCTGGCGGTGCGCTATCCGCGCGGCCAGCCGATCCCGGACCAGGCCAAGCTCGCCGCCGCGGTGGAGGCCGCGATCGCCAGCCTCAACCTGCTCGCCGAGCAGGGCCTGGCGGCCGACGACGCCAAGCGCGTGCTCGGCTGGGGCCAGCTCACCCGCCTGCTGCCGCTGCCGCACGCCGGCTGGACCAGCGCCAGCTTCGAGGCCCAGCTCGGCGGCGCGGCCGGCGCCAGCGCCGGCGACGTCGGCGAATACACCGTGCAGTGGGTGTTCACGCGGCCGAACGCGCTCAGCCAGGTACTGGAGAGCGCGGCCGCGCCGGCCTTCGCGCTCGCCACCGGCGAACGCCTGTCGCTCGCCGGCGTGAGCGTCGAAGTGAAACCGAAGGCGGCCTGATCATGAGCACGCGCGACCCCGCCTTCGCCAGCCAGATCGAGCGCCTGACCGCGCTGCTGCCCTCGCTGTGGCGGCCGCAGCCGGACGACCGGACGCTGCTCGCCGACTGGCTGGCCGCGGTCGGCGCCGCCCAGGGCGAGGCCGCCGCCGAGCTGCAGCACGTGCTGCGCGCGCACTGGGCCGACACCGCCGACGCCGCGCTGTGGGCCCGCCACTACCAGACCCACCGCCGCGAGCGCGGCCTCGGCCCGGCCAATGTGCGCGCCGCCGCCGACCGCGCCGAGCTGCAGCGCTATCCGTGGATCCGCGACCTCGCGCGGCTGGGCGCCCTGCTCGACCTGCCGCCCTGGCGCGAACCCGCCAGCCTGCGCGAGAACGTCGAGGAATACCGCCAGCGCCTCGCTGACGTCGTCGATGCCTGGCGGCTCGGCCTGTGCACACCCGACGCCCTGCGCCGGCTGGTCGACGCTGCGCTGCCCGAGGACATGAGCGCGCCGCTCACGCGCCAGCGCAGCCGCTTCTCGATCGAGGAGCCGGTGGCGCTGCGCGGCGCCGCCGAGGCCCTGACCGCGCCGCCGAGCGTGCAGCAGGGCGATCACGTCGCCCCGCTGGCGCGCTGGAAGATCGACAGCGCCGACACCGCCGGCTTCGTGATCGTCGGCGCCGCGCCGGACGGGATCCTCGCCGCCACCGCGGCGCCGATGGTCGAGCGCTACACCCCGGGCGCCACCCCGGTCGGCATCGGAGTGGCGTGGACCGGCACCCTGGCCGCCGACCAGGCGCTGCGCCTCACCCCCAGCCGCCGCGCCTGGCTGGTGCGCGACGGCAGGCTTCTCGCCAGCCCGCTCGAGACCGCCGCCAACGCCGCCCGCGACCCCTCGGCCAACGGCCCGTGGAGCGAGGCCGCCAGCCTGCCTGCCGGCCGCATCTTGGCGCTGACGGGTGCGGCGGACGGCAGCCTGTGGGCGATCCAGCGCACGCTGCAGACCTGGCGCGTTCAGCGCTTCAACGGCAGCGTCTTCGCGCCGGTCGAGACCGGCGCCCCCGCCGGCCCCTTCCATGCGCTGTGCTGCAGCGGCGAGGCGGCCTGGCTCGGCACCGACGCCGGCTTGTTCCGCTGCGCGCTGTGGCCGACCTCGGGCGGCCTGCGCTGGCAGGCGGTGACCGGTTTCAGCGGCGCGGTGCGCGCGCTCGCCGCGCACGCCGGCGGCGTGATCGCGGCCGGCGCCGACGG
>JAREIX010000045.1 GCA_029286945.1 Thauera sp.
TAGTTGCCCTCGGCCACCGACTCCCACTGCGCCGCGTCGGCAAGGAAGCGGCTGTAGTCGGGGTAGATCTTCTTCCAGTTGGCGTTCTTCTCGTTGAGCTCGGCGTACACCTCGCGCGAGGCCTTGAAGGCGGCGTCCATGAAGTCCTTCGGAAAGCGCGACAGCTTGGCGCCTTCGGCGATGAGCTGCTTGAGCGCAGTCGGGTTGCGGGCGTCGTAGCGCGCCTGGCATTCGAGGTGGGCTGCGCGGCTTGCCTGCTCGATGATCGCCTTGTACTCGGCCGGCAGGCCGTTCCACTGCTTGTCGTTGATGTAGAGCGAGAACTGGGTGCTGCCCTCCCACCAGGCGGGGTAGTAGTAGTTTTGCGCAACCTTGTGCAGGCCCAGGCGCAGGTCGTCGTAGGGGCCGATCCACTCGGCCGCATCGATCGTGCCCTTTTCCAGCGCCTGGTAGATCTCGCCGGCCGGGATGTTCTGCGGCACCGCGCCGAGCTTGGCGAGCACGCGACCGCCGAAGCCGCCGACGCGGAACTTGAGCCCCTCGAAGTCCTTCACCGATTTGATTTCCTTGCGGTACCAGCCACCCATCTGCGCGCCGCTGTTGCCGCAGGGGAAGTTCACGATGTTGAACTGCGCGTAGAACTCACGCAGCAGCTTCATGCCGTTGCCTGCGTACATCCACGCGCTCATCGCGCGCGAGGTCATGCCGAAGGGGATCGTGCAGTCGAAGGCGAAGGTCTCGTCCTTGCCGAAGAAGTAATAGGGTGCGGTGTGGGCGCACTCGATGGTGCCCTGCTGCACGGCATCGACGACGCCGAAGGCGGGAACGAGCTCACCGGCCGGGTGTACCGAGATCACGAACTTGCCGCCGGTCGCTTCGGACACGTACTTGGAGAAGGCTTCGCTGGCGCCGAAGACGGTCTCGAGCGATTTCGGGAAACTCGAGGCGAGGCGCCAGCGGATCTGCTGCTGGGCATGGACGATGGCGGGGGCGGTGCCGGCAGCCAAGATGCCGGCCATGCCGGCGCCCTGCAGGAATTTGCGACGTTCCATGATGTCTCCTCATCACGTTGGGGGATTGAAACCTTCCATCCGATTATACGAAACGTCGATCGCGCCCCGTAATCCACGGAAAACCCTAATGGTCGCTTCATTCGGCATTTTTGATGCCGCGTGAATCAGGTTCCGGGCAGCTCGTCGAGCGCTCCGTGCAGGTGGCTTTCGTCTGCCCATGCGATCAGGCGCCAGTTGCCCGCGCTGTGCTCGATCCAGTTCAGCGCCGCGTTCGGGATCGCGAAGTCGCGGGCGGTCTCGAGGGGCTGTCCGGTGGCCAGGCGATGCACGATGTCGAGCACGCCGCCATGCGTGACCACCACCACCGACTCGCCCGCGTGCCGGCCTGCGATGTCCTCGAGCGCGGCGTGCACGCGCGCGGCCAGGCCGACCAGGCTCTCGCCCTGGTCGGGCAGCGCGAAGTGTGGGTCCCGCCCCCTGAAGCGGCGGAAATGCTCCGGGTGGCGCGCCTCGGCCTCGTCGAAGGTCATGCCCTGGAAGTGGCCGTAATGGCGCTCGCGCAGGCGGGCGTCGTGGGTCGGCGGCAGGGCATGGAGGCGGGTGATCGCGGCGGCCGTCTGCCGGGCGCGCTCGAGGTCGCTGCTGTAGAGCGCCGAGAAGCGGAGGCCGGCGCGTGCGAGGCTGCGGGCGGTGGCCTCCGCCTGGCTGAGACCGGTGGTATTGAGCGGGATGTCGATGTGGCCCTGCAGGCGACGCTCCGCATTCCAGGCCGTCTCGCCGTGGCGAACCAGGCAGATCCGGCATGCCTTGTTTGAAATTGCTGAAGTTCTCGATTTCATCGTTTTCAGGGGATGGGCCGCTCGGGGGCGCGCCTCGATATGGGATAATGAAACGCTTGCGATTCCTGATCCGCGCCCATGATGGGCGCCCGGGCGGTCGTCTGCCGCCTTTCGTCCTGGAGCTTTCCCGTGTCCGCTTTACTGCGCTTATCCCGCTTGATCGACTGGATCAACGAGCGGGTCGGCCGTGGCGTGATGTGGCTGGTGTTGATTGCAGTGGTGATCAGTGCCGGCAACGCGCTCGTCCGCAAGTTGTTTAACACAAGTTCCAATGCCCTGCTCGAGATCCAGTGGTACCTGTTCGCCGCGATCTTCATGCTCGCTGCGGGCTACACCTTCCTGCGCAACGAGCACGTGCGCATCGACATCCTGACCAGCCGGCTCTCGCCGCGGGGGCAGAACATCGTCGACGTGATCGGCATCCTGTTCTTCCTGCTGCCGATGGCGGGGTTGATCCTGTGGCTGTCGTGGCCGATCGTGATGAATTCGGTGGCCTCCGGCGAGATGTCGCAGAATCCGGGCGGCCTTATCCGCTGGCCGGTGAAGATGCTGCTGCCGCTCGGGCTGGCCCTGCTCGTGCTGCAGGCCCTCTCCGAGCTGATCAAGCGCATCGCCTTCCTTGCCGGGCAGGGGCCCAACCCGCTGCACAGGCGTGGTGCGGGGGCAGGGACTGAGGACCTGGTGGCCGCGATCAAGGCGCACAAGGGCCAGGAGGGGGCGGCGAAATGACCGAATTCGTCATTGCCAACATGGCGCCGCTGATGTTCGCGTCCATGGTGCTGTTCCTGCTGTTCGGCTTTCCGGTCGCGTTCGCGCTCGCGGCCAACGGCATCCTGTTCGGCCTCATCGGCATCGAGCTCGGCCTGCTCCACGGCGCGTTGTTCCAGGCTCTGCCCGAGCGCATCTTCGGCATCATGGCCAACGACACCCTGCTCGCGGTGCCGTTCTTCACCTTCATGGGGCTGATCCTCGAGCGCAGCGGCATGGCCGAGGACCTGCTCGACACCATCGGCCAGCTGTTCGGACCGATCCGCGGCGGGCTCGCGTTCGCGGTGATCTTCGTCGGTGCGCTGCTGGCGGCGACCACCGGCGTGGTGGCGGCCTCGGTGATCTCGATGGGCCTGATCTCGCTGCCGATCATGCTGCGCTACGGCTACGACCACCGCCTGGCAACCGGCGTGATCGCCGCATCGGGCACGCTGGCGCAGATCATCCCGCCCTCGCTGGTGCTGATCGTGATGGCCGACCAGCTCGGGCGCAGCGTCGGCGACATGTACCAGGGCGCGCTGCTGCCCGGGCTGATGCTCACCGGCATGTACGTCGCCTACGTCGCGCTGGTGGCGATCTTCCGCCCCGCCTTCGCGCCGGCGATGCCGCTGGAGGCGCGCACCCTGCGCGAGGCCGACGGCTCGAGTGGCCTGCGCTCGCTCGCGGTGCTCACCGTGGTCTCGGTCGCGGGGGCGTGGCTGTTCGCCAGCCAGATCTATCGCGCCGATGCGCCGCGTGACGAGGTGGTCGTGGTGTCGTCGATGGTGGGTATCGGCATCGCCTTTGTGGCGGCGATGATCAATCGCCTGTTCGCCATCGGCCTGCTGTCGCGCATGGCCGAGCGCGTGACCTTCGTGCTCATCCCGCCGCTCGGCCTGATCTTCCTGGTGCTGGGCACCATCTTCATCGGCGTGGCCACGCCCACCGAGGGCGGGGCGATGGGCGCGCTGGGTGCGGTGCTGATGGCCGTGTCGCGCCGGCGCCTGTCGCTGCAGCTTCTGAGGCAGGCGATGGACTCGACCACCAAGCTGTCGTGCTTCGTGGTGTTCATCCTGATCGGCTCGAGCGTGTTCGGCCTCACCTTCCGCGGCGTCAATGGCGACCTCTGGGTCGAGCACCTGATGACCTCGCTGCCCGGCGGCCAGACCGGCTTCCTGATCGCGGTGAACGTGCTGGTGTTCGTGCTCGCCTTCTTCCTCGACTACTTCGAGCTCGCCTTCATCATCGTGCCGCTGCTCGCCCCGGTGGCGGACAAGCTTGGCATCGACCTGATCTGGTTCGGCGTGCTGCTGGCGGTCAACATGCAGACCTCCTTCCTGCATCCGCCCTTCGGCTTCGCGCTGTTCTTCCTGCGCTCGGTGGCCTCGGAGAAGGTGAAGACGGCATCGATCTACTGGGGAGCCGTGCCGTTCGTCATCATCCAGCTGATCGCAGTTGGCCTGATCATCGCCTTCCCCGGGCTGGTGTCGTACGGCGACGCCGGCGCCAAGCCGGCTGTTCAGCAGGAGCTCAATCTCGACGAGCTGCTGCACGGCGGCGGTGGCGCGGCACCGGCCAGCGAGGGCACGAGCGACCTGATGCGCCAGTTGCAGGGCAACTGAGGGGCAACTGAGCGCGCGAGCAGCAGTCGGGGTGCCGGGCATCTGCCCGGACGCCCCCTGCCTGCGTGGCGCTGAGGGGCGAAGAAAAGCCCGCGTCGGGCGCGGGCTTCAGCGGGCGGCCTGTGGTCGCGGTGCCGGTCAGCGCACCGACTGCATGAAGCGGTCGAAGCCGGCCTCGGCGACGCTGAACCACGCGTTCTGCGACTTCCGGTACTTCTCGAACTCGGTGTAGATCTTGGCCCAGGCCGGGTTCTTGGCGGCTTCCTCGGCGTAGAGTTCGCGCGACACGTCGTAGGCCTTCTTCATGATCTCGGTGGAGAAGCTCTGCAGCTTCACGCCCTGCGCCAGCAGGCGGGCGAGCGCCTGCGGGTTCTTGTGGTCGTACATCGCGGTCATCTGGATGTGGGCCTCGCGCGAGGCGGCGCGGAAAGCAGCCTGGTATTCCTTGGGCAGCTTGTCCCACTCGGCCTTGTTTACGTAGAAATGCACGACGGGGCCCGGCTCCCAGAAGCCCGGCGAGTAGTAGTTCGGCGCCACCTTGTAGAAGCCGAGCTTCTCGTCGTCGTAGGGCGCGACCCATTCGGCGGCATCGATCGTCCCTTTCTCGAGCGAGGGGTAGATGTCCGAGCCGGCGATCTGCTGCGGGATGGCGCCCATGCGCGCCAGAATTTCGCCACCGATGCCCGCGATGCGGATCTTCAGGCCCTTGATGTCTTCCAGGGTATTGATCTGCTTGCGGTACCAGCCGCCCATCTGCACGCCAGTGTTGCCGCCGAGGAAGGAGTAGATGTTGTAGGCGTTGTAGAACTCGTCGAGCAGTTCCTGACCGCCGCCGCCGATGATCCAGGCGTCCATCTGGCGGGCGTTCATGCCGAAGGGCACCGCCGTGCCAAAGGCGAAGGTCTTGTCCTTGCCGACGTAGTAATACGAGCAGGTGTGGCACATCTCCACCGTGCCCTGCTGCACGGCGTCGAGCGCCTGCAGGCCGGGGACGATCTCGCCGGCGGGGAATACGCGGATGTCGAACTTGCCGCCGGTGATCTCGCGCAAACGATTGACGAGCAGTTCGGAGCTGCCGTAGAGCGTGTCGATGCTCTTCGGGAAGCTCGAGGTCATGCGCCATTGGATCGATGGCAGGCCGGTTTGCACGGCAGGCGCGGCAGGCGCGGCGGGGGCTGCCGGCGCGGCCTGCTGCTGCTCGGTCTTGCCGCAGGCGGCGAGGCCGACTGCAGCGCCGGCAGCCAGGCCGACGCCGGCCTTCTTGAGGAATGAACGACGTTCCACGATTTCTCCTTGCGGTTGCGTGTGAAATATTGGGAAATGATTATAGACCCCGCGCTGCCGACAGCACGAGGGCTGCCGCGCCTGCGGTCTGGATGCGCGCAGCCTCCTCAGCGCCCGGCGACCTTCATGCGCTCGATCAGCACCGAGCCACACAGCTTGGCGCCGCGCGGCAGGGCGTCGTTGCCCACGGCGACGATGTTGCGGAACATGTCGCGCAGGTTGCCGGCGATGGTGATCTCCTCGACGGCGTGCTTGATCCGGCCCTTCTCCACCCAGAAGCCTGCCGCACCGCGCGAGTAATCGCCCGTGACGTAATTCACGCCGTGGCCGAGCAGTTCGGTGACGAGCAGCCCGCGGTCCATCTGCCTGATCAGCGCGGCGAGATCCTGCTCGCCCGGCCTCACGATCAGGTTGTGCGAGCCGCCGGCGTTGCCGGTGGTCTGCAGGCCGAGCTTGCGCGCCGAGTAGGTGGACAGGAAGTAGCCGTTGAGCACGCCGTCGCTGACCACCTCGCGGTCGCGGGTGGCGACGCCGTCGCTGTCGAAGGGGCTGGAGCCGAAGGCCTTCCTGAGGTGCGGGCGTTCGGCGATGCTCACCACCGGCGAGAACACCTGCTGGCCGAGGCTGTCGAGCAGGAAGCTCGACTTGCGGTAGAGCGAGCCGCCGCTCACCGCCTGCACGAAATTGCCCACCAGCGCCACCGCGAGCGGCGCTTCGAAAATCACCGGCACCTCGCAGGTGCGGATCTTCTTCGCGCCCAGGCGCGCCAGCGCGCGCTCGCCGGCCAGGCGGCCGATATGCTCCGGCGCCATCAGCTCGGTCGGGTCGCGCCGCGAGTCGTACCAGTATTCGCGCTGCATGGCGTCGCCTTCGCCGGCGATCACCGAGCACGACAGCCCGTGGCGGGTGGTGGCGTAGCCGCCGATGAAGCCGTGGCTGTTGGCGGAGACGAAGTGCGACTGCTGGATCGAGGTGTTGGCGCCTTCCGAGTTGCTGATCTTCGGGCTCACCGCGAACGCGGCGTCCTCGCAGCGGCGGGCGAGGGCGATCGCCTCGTTCACGTCGATCTGCCAGGGGTGGAAGAGATCGAGTTCGGGCATCTCCCCGGTCTTCGCCATCAGCGCGGCGTCGGCGAGGCCGGCGCAGGGGTCGGGCGCAGTGAAGCGGGCGATCGAGAGCGCCGCATCCACCGTGGCCTTCAGCGCCTTCCTGGAGAAGTCCGAGGTGCTCGCGTAGCCGCGCTGCTGACCCAGATAGACCGTGACGCCGACGCCCTTGTCGCGGTTGTACTCGATGGTGTCGACCTCGCCCTTGCGCACCGCCACCGACTGGCCGAAGCCTTCCGAGACGTCGGTCTCGGCTGACGAGGCGCCGCGCTTCTTCGCGTACTTGAGGATGTCGGTGGCGATTTCGGCGAGGTGCGCCTGCGAGAAGGAGAAGCCTTGGCTGGACATGGACGGGCCGGGTGCGTGCAAAGGCTATAATCTTAACCCGATCAAGCCAGACCCCCTGCACGCAATGCGCCCAGAATCGCGCCGCCACGGCCCCGCCGCCCCCGAAGACGAGGACGATTTCCTCGAGCCGCCGAGCAAGAGCAGCCGCAAGCGCGACATGCAGGCGCTGCAGGATCTCGGCGAGCAGCTCGTCGCGCTGTCGCCCGAACGCCTGAAGAAGGTGCCGCTGCCGGAGAACCTCCACGATGCCATCCGCGCCGCACAGGGCTTCAGGATGGAGGCGCGCCGCCGCCAGCTCCAGTACATCGGCAAGCTGATGCGCAAGGTCGATCCGGCGCCGATCCAGGCCCAGCTCGAGGCCTTCGCCGGCAACTCCGCCGTCGAGATCGCCAGGATGCACCGCCTCGAGCGCCTGCGTGAGCAACTGCTCGAGGACGAGCAGACCCTCGGCAGCATCGCCGAGACCTGGCCCGAGGCCGACCTGCAGGTGCTGCGCACGCTGCGCCGCAATGCGCTCAAGGAACGCGAGGCCGGCAAGCCGCCGAAGTCCTTCCGCGAAATCTTCCGCGTGCTGCGCGAGCTGCAGGACGCCAGCGACGCCGCCGCGGAAGCCGCCACCCCCGCGTCCGATGAGGACGCAGCCGAAGAGGGACCGACCCCATGAGCGAACACATCCGCATCGGCCTGGTGTCGATCAGCGACCGCGCCTCCGACGGCACCTACGAGGATCAGGGCATCCCGGCGCTGAAGGACTGGCTCGGCAAGGCGCTGAGCTCGCCGTGGAGCGCCGAGACGCGCCTGATCCCCGACGAGCGCCCGCTGATCGAGCGCACCCTGATCGACCTCGTCGACAGCGCCGGCTGCAAGCTGGTGCTGACCACCGGCGGCACCGGCCCGGCGGTGCGCGACGTCACCCCCGAGGCCACGCTCGCCATCGGCGATAAGGAGATGCCCGGCTTCGGCGAGGAGATGCGCCGCATCAGCCTCAACTTCGTGCCGACCGCGATCCTGTCGCGCCAGGTGGCGGTGATCCGTGGCCAGTGCCTGATCATCAACCTGCCCGGCCAGCCCAAGTCGATCCGCGAGACGCTCGAGGGTGTGCGCGACGCCGACGGCACGGTGCGCCACATCGGCATCTTCGCCGCGGTGCCGTACTGCATCGACCTGATCGGCGGCCCCTACGTCGAGACCGACGACGCGGTGATCAAGGCCTTCAGGCCGAAGAACGCCATCCGGCCGAAGCAGGGCTGAATCCGGTGAGCGAATCCCCCGATCGCGTCGCCAACGCAGCCCTTGATGCCACGGCCGCCGCCAGGCTGGCGGCGCCGCATCCGCCTCTGCAGCCAGCGGCCACGCCTGGCGGGCCCGCGCAGATCGTGTGGGAAGAAGCGGCGGACGCCGAGGGCGCGGTGCGCAGCTGCCAGGCGCGCTGGCGCTCCGAGAGCGGCCAGCCGCCGCCGCGCCGGGTGGTGGTGGCCGACGACACGATGAAGGCCGATGTCGCCTGGCGGCTGGCCTGCGAGGGCACGGCGCTGCTGTGGCGCGGTGACTACCACAACGCCCGCCAGCTGCTGCAGGCGATGGCGCGGCGCGCCGACGGCCGTCCGCGGCGCAAGCCCGGCAAGGTGCCGGCGTCCGCCGTCGAGGCCTTCCACCTGTACCGCATGGCCCAGGCACAGCGCGCGCGCACGCTCGGCATGCTGCTGATCCCGCTCGAGGCCGGCGCGCAGATCCCGCTGCGGCGTGCGCCCGCGGTGGCCGAGGTGATCGCCGAGGCGGTCGCCGGCACGCCGGACGCGGATCTGGCCGACGCCCCCTTCGTGCTGTCGCTGCGCGAGCTGCTCGGCCTGATCGGCGCGCACGAGTGGCGGCGCAAGGGGGTCATGGTGCCGGCGCTGGGCGAGCGCATCCATCCGTGGTACGGGGTGTATTCGCCGATCCGCGGCGAATACCTCGACCTCGTCGCGCGCGTGCCGCTGCCCGCGACCACGCTGGCCTTCGACATCGGCACCGGCACCGGCGTCATCGCCGCGCTGCTCGCGCGCCGCGGGGTGGCGCGCGTGGTGGCCACCGACCTGTCGCCGCGTGCGCTGGGCTGCGCGAACGAGAACCTCGCCCGCCTCGGTCTGCTGGCCGAGGGCGCGGACCCGGGGGGCGCCCTTCGCGGAGCTACGCGCGCGAACTCGGGCGCGAACTCAAGCGCGAACTCAAGCGCGAACTCAAGCGCGAACTCGCGTGCCCATGAGCTTCCCGCCGGCCGTGTCGAGTTGCGCCAGACCGACCTCTTCCCGCCCGGCCGTGCGCCGCTGGTGGTGTGCAATCCGCCCTGGGTGCCGGCCAAGCCAAGCTCGGCGATCGAGCACGCGGTGTACGACCCCGACAGCCGCATGTTGCGCGGCTTCCTCGCCGGGCTGGCGGCGCATCTGGAGGCGGGCGGCGAGGGCTGGCTGATCCTCTCCGACCTCGCCGAGCACCTCGGTCTGCGCACGCGCGACGACTTGCTCGGCTGGATCGAGGCGGCCGGACTGAAGGTGCTCGGGCGCGAGGACATCCGCCCCCGTCATCCCAAGGCAAGCGATGCGGACGATCCGCTGCATGCCGCGCGGGCAGCGGAAGTCACCTCGCTCTGGCGCCTGGGTGTCGTTGCAAGCTGACGGTGTGGCGGGGACAAGCCGCCGAGGGCGCGTCCCCCGCCGCGAGCGTCCCATATGAGTTCGGTTCTCAGCCGGGCACGCACGCTCGCCGCCGCCGCAAAGCACGAGGGCCCTACTGCCGCGGCACGATCCTGATCACCGGCCGCTGCAGGTGCTTCGCCGGCGGCGGCGCCGACAGTTGCCGGCGGCGCTCCAGTTCCCGCCACCAGGCACGCACGCCGAGCAGCGCGGCGAGGATCAGGGCGTAGATCGCCGGCTCGAGCACGTCGGCCTTCACCAGCCACCAGTAGTGCACCACCGCCAGGATCGCGATGCCGTACACCGCGCGCTGCAGCGCCTGCCAGCGGCGTCCGCCGAGGCGGCGGATCGCCAGGCTGTTCGAGGTCGCAGCGAGCGGAATCAGCAGCACGAAGGCGGCGAAGCCCACGGTGATGAAGGGGCGGTCGAGGATGTCGAGCGCGATCGCGCGCCAGTCGAAGAACTGGTCCAGCCACAGGTAGATGGCGAAGTGCGCGGCGGCATAGGCAAAGGCGTACAGCCCGAGCATGCGGCGCAGGCGCAGCAGCCAGTGCAGGCCGGTGAGCCGGCGCAGCGGCGTGACCGTGAGGGTGATCAGCAGGAAGCGCAGCGCCCATTCGCCGCTGGCGCGGGTGATGGTCTCGATCGGATTGGCGCCGAGCGCGTCCGCCTGCCAGCCGAGCGCCAGGTTCGCGGCGGGCAGCAGGCAGACGATGAAGACGAGCGCCTTGATCGCGGAGATCGCGGCGGCGGATGGGGCTCTGAGTGCGGATGTCATGGAAGTGATGCGTGCTTGGGCGACGGCCAGGCGTGGCGGGCGGCGCCGCTCCGGGGCCGCCGTGGCGCCGGGCTCAGTAGAAGGTCTTCAGGTCCATGCCCTGGTACAGGCCGGCGACCTGTTCGGCGTAGCCGTTGAACATCAGCGTCGGGCGCTTGCGCAGTTCGCCGATGCGGCGCTCGGTGGCCTGGCTCCAGCGCGGGTGGGAGACGTCCGGGTTCACGTTGGAGTAGAAGCCGTACTCCTGCGGCGCCGCGCGGTTCCATGCCGTGGCCGGCTGCTTCTCGGTGAGGCGGATGGTGACGATCGACTTCGCGCTCTTGAAGCCGTACTTCCACGGCACCACCAGGCGGACCGGGGCGCCATTCTGGTTCGGCAGCACCTCGCCGTAAAGCCCGACCGCAAGGATCGTGAGCGGATGCAGGGCTTCGTCCAGGCGCAGGCCCTCGCCGTAAGGCCAGTCCAGCACCGGACGCCGACTCATGATCTCCGGATCGTAGTGGGTGAGGAACTCGACGTACTTCGCGCTGCCCAGCGGTTCGACTTCCTTGAGCAGCGCGGCGAGCGGAAAGCCCACCCACGGGATCACCATCGACCAGCCCTCCACGCAGCGCATGCGGTAGATGCGCTCCTCGAGCGGGGCGAGCTTGAGCAGTTCGTCGATGTCGAAGCGGCGCGGCTTGCCCACCAGGCCCTCGACCGCCACCGTCCACGGGCGCACCGCCATGCGGCCGGCGTTGCGCACCGGGTCGCTCTTGTCGGTGCCGAACTCGTAGAAGTTGTTGTAGGTGGTCACCGCCTTGTGCTCGGTCAGCGGCTCGGTGGTGCTCAGTGCCGAGGGCAGGGTCTGCAAGCGCGTGGCTGCGCCGGCCTGGCGCGGCAGCCCGTGCCACAGCGCCGCGCCCGCGATCAGGCCGGCGCCGCTGCGGGCAAGGAATTCGCGCCGGCGCGCGAACAGGTCGCGGGGGGTGATCTCGGAGGGCAGGACATCGGCAGGTTTGCGGATCAGCATGGTCTGGGTTCTCTGGTGTGACGGGACGTACTGCCGGGACGGCGCGGCGGCAGGCAGGCCGGGCGCGCGAGGTCTGCGGCGGGGGTGTACGAACAGACGCCGAAGCGGTCGATCGGTTCAGTGATGATGCGCATAAGGCGCTGCATGCCCAGCCCGCTGCGCCTTTCCGCTAGAATCGCGAGTCCCCCGCCCACGCGAGCCCGAGCCCCCGCATGACCGCCTCCATGAAAATGCACATCGACGACGTCCGCATCGCCGAGATCAAGGAACTCATCCCGCCTGCCCATGTGCTGCGCGAGTTTCCGGCCACGCCGAGGGCGGCCGAGGTGGCCTACGAGGCCCGCCAGGCGATTCACCGCATCCTCTACGGCGCCGACGACCGCCTGCTGGTGGTGATCGGGCCGTGCTCGATCCACGACCCGAAGGCGGCGATGGAGTACGCCCACAAGCTCAAGGCCGAGGCGGATCGCCGGCAGGACGACCTGCTGATCGTGATGCGCGTCTACTTCGAGAAGCCGCGCACCACCGTGGGCTGGAAGGGGCTGATCAACGACCCCGGACTCGACAACAGCTTCCGCATCAATGACGGCGTGCGCCTGGCGCGCAAGCTGCTGTGGGAGGTCAACGAGCTCGGCCTGCCCGCCGGCACCGAGTTCCTCGACATGATCACGCCGCAGTACATCGCCGACCTGATCTCCTGGGGGGCGATCGGCGCCCGCACCACCGAGAGCCAGGTGCACCGCGAGCTCGCCTCCGGGCTGTCGTGCCCGGTCGGCTTCAAGAACGGTACCGACGGCAACCTGCGCATCGCCGCCGACGCGATCAAGGCCGCGCAGGCGCCGCACCACTTCCTGTCGGTGACCAAGGCCGGTCACTCGGCGATCGTGTCCACCCGTGGCAACGAGGACTGCCACGCCATCCTGCGCGGCGGCCAGGAGCCCAACTTCGACGCCCCCAGCGTCGATGCGGCCTCGAACGCGCTCGCCGCCGCGGGCGTGTGCAACAAGATCATGGTGGACTTCTCCCACGGCAACAGCCGCAAGCAGCACCGGCTGCAGATCGAGGTCGCCCGCGACGTCGCGGCCCAGCTCGCCGCCGGCGACGATCGCATCATGGGCGTGATGGTCGAGTCCCACCTCAAGGAGGGCCGCCAGGACCTCGTCCCCGGCAAGGAGCTCGAGTACGGCAAGAGCATCACCGACGCCTGCATCGGCTGGGAGGACAGCATCGAGGTGCTCGACGTCCTCGCCGAGGGCGTGCGCCAGCGTCGCGTCCGGCGCGCTGCCGAGTTCTGAAGGCTTAAGCGTCCGGCGATCGGGTGGGCCTGCCAGTGGCGGGCCCTTTCGGTTCATCCGGCTCGCCGCCGATGCCCCACGTGCGTGAGCGCGTGCGCAAGATCATCCACTGCGACTGCGACTGCTTCTATGCCGCGGTCGAGATGCGCGACGACCCCAGCCTGCGCGGCCGCCCGCTGGCGGTGGGTGGGCGGGCCGAGACGCGCGGGGTGATCGCCACCTGCAATTACGAGGCGCGCGCCTTCGGCGTGCATTCGGCAATGGCCACCGCGCGCGCGCTGCAGCTGTGTCCGCAGCTGATCCTGCTGCCGCCAGACTTCGAGCGCTACCGCGAGGCCTCGCGCACCATCCTCGCCATCTACCGCGACTACACGCCGCTGGTCGAGCCGCTGTCGCTCGACGAGGCCTACCTCGACGTCACCGGCGTCGACCGTTGCCGCGGCTCGGCCTCGCTGATGGCGCAGGAGATCCGCGACCGCATCCGTGCCGAGGTCGGCATCACCGCCTCGGCCGGGATCGCGCCCAACAAGTTCCTCGCCAAGGTGGCAAGCGACTGGAACAAGCCCGACGGCCAGTTCGTGCTGCGGCCGCAGGATGTCGACGCCTTCGTGGCCGCGCTGCCGGTGAAGAAGATCTTCGGTGTCGGCAAGGTCACCGCGGCCAGGCTCAACCGCCTGGGCGTGCACACCTGCGGCGACCTTCGCGCCTGGAGCCTGGCCGATCTCGCCCGCGAGTTCGGCAGCTTCGGCGCCAGCCTGTACCGGCTGTGCCGCGGCATCGACGAGCGCCCGGTGCAGCCCGATCGCGTCCGCAAGTCCTTGTCAGTCGAGACCACCTACACCCCCGACCTGCGCGGCCGGGAAGCCTGTCGCGACGCCCTGCGCGCGCTGCTCGAGGATTTTCATCGCCGCTTCGAGCGTGCCCGCGACCGCCCGCCGGTGCACAAGGCCTTCGTCAAGGTGCGCTTCGCCGACTTCAGCCGCACCACCGCGGAATGCGTCGCCAGTGCGCCGGACGAGGCGGTCTGGCTGGCGCTGCTCGACGAGGCCCATGCCCGCAAGCACCTGCCGGTGCGGCTGCTCGGCGTCGGCGTGCGTTTCGTCGAAGAGGCTGCCGTCCCAGCGCCGGCGCAGATCTCGCTGTTCGACCCCGCGCCGCAGCCGCCCGCCGCGGGCCCGAGTCCCTGATCCGGAGTTCGACATGTCCGATGTTTCCGCGCCCAAGCCGGCGAACGCCTCGCCACCCACGCCTCCTGCGGCCGAGGCCCCCGTCGCCGATGCGCAGCCGGTGGCCGCACCCGCACCGGCCGCCGAGCGTCCGGTCGGCCTCGGCGCCCTGTACGGCGCGCTCTGGCAGCACGCCGCCGGCGCCCGCCACCTGCTGCTGTTCGCCTTCCTGCTGCTGCTGGCCTCGCAGCTCTTCAAGCTGGCGGTGCCCTGGCTGGCCGGCAACGCCATCAACCTGATCCAGTCCGGTGGCCTGGAGGCGATGACCGAGGCCGCGCGCTGGCTGGCGATGGTGTTCGCCGCCATCGTCGCCAGCTGGCTGCTGCACGGTCCCGGCCGCATCCTCGAGCGCAACGCCGCGCTCAAGGTGCGCGAACGCCTGTCGGCGCTGCTCGTCGGCCGGCTGCTCGCGGCGCCGCTGGCCTGGCACGAGCGTCATCACTCGGGCGAGACGACCCATCGCGTGCAGCAGAGCACGGGCGCGCTCTACGACTTCGCGCAGAGCCAGTTCATCTACCTTCAGAACACCGTGCGCCTGGTGGGGCCGATCGTCGCGCTGTGGCTGATCTCGCCGCTGGTGGGTGCGGTGGCGACGCTGGGCTACGGCTTGATCGGCCTGCTGATCACCCGCTTCGACCGCGTGATGATGCGCATCGCGGTGGATGAGAACCGCGCCGAGCGTGCCTACTCGGCGACGCTGGTGGATGTGCTCGGCAACGTGCTGTCGGTGCTCGCGCTGCGCCGCGGGGCCGGGGTGGCGCGGCTGATCGGCGAGCGCCTGCTCGCGGTGTTCGGGCCGCTGAAGAAGAGCATCGTGCTGAACGAGGCCAAGTGGTGCTCGGTGGATCTGCTCGCCAGCGCGCTGTGGTGCGTGCTGGTCGGGGTGTATGCGGCGGAAGCCGCCGGCGTGTTCGGCTTCGGCGGCGCGGCGGCAGGGGGGCTTGGGGCAGGAGGCGTCGCGGCCGCTGCGGGCACGATCGCACTCGGCAAGGTGTTCATGGTGTACGAGTACTCGCAGCAGGCGGGCGGGGTGATCACCGCAATCGCGGCGCACTTCCAGTCGCTGGCACGCCAGCGCGCCAACTACGCCGCCGCGGAGCCGCTCTTTGCCGCGGCGCAGGCCGGCCCGGCCGCGACCGACGGGGCGTCCGGCGCGGCGCGCTGGCAGACGCTGGCGCTGGAGGGCGTGCGCTTCGCGCATGGCGACGCGCGTGCGGCGACGCTCGAGCTCGACCGCCTGGAACTGGTGCGCGGCCGGCGCTATGCGCTGGTCGGCCCGAGCGGTGGCGGCAAGACCACCCTGCTGCGCCTGCTGGCCGGGCTGGATGCACCCAGCGCGGGAACGCTGCTGCTCGATGGCCGCGCCGAGGTCGACATGCCCGACCGGCTGCGCACGCTGGCGACCCTGATCCCGCAACAGGCCGAGATGTTCGACGGCACGCTGGCGGAGAACCTGCTGCTCGGCGAGAGCGCGCCGGTCGAGCGCATCGACGCCGCGGTGCGCACGGCCTGCGCCGACATCGTGGTCGATGGTCTCCCCGAGCGGCTGCAGACCCGGGTGGTGGAAGGCGGCGCCAACTGGTCGGGCGGCCAGCGCCAGCGCCTGGCGCTGGCGCGCGGCGTGCTCGCCGCCGAGCAGACGAGCCTGCTGCTGCTCGACGAGCCCACCAGCAGCCTCGATCCCGAGACCGAGGCGCGGGTGTATCAGCGCCTGTTCGCGCATTTCGCCGACGCGGCGCTGGTGTCCTCGGTGCACCGGCTGCACCTTCTCGACCGCTTCGACGAGGTCATCCTGATGCGCGCCGGGCGCATCGAGGCGGTCGGACGCGCCTGGGAGCTCGCGCAGACCTCGGCGCTGTTCCGCGAGTTGCTCGCCGCGCAGGCGGTGAACGGCGCGGATCGGTCTTGAGGCCGTCCGGCCGTCCGGCGGGGACTCTCAGGCGTTCTTGCGCTTCTGCCACAGCACGTCGCCGCGCCCGCCGGCGCGGTTGAGCACGCGGCCGAGCACGAACAGCAGGTCGGACAGGCGGTTGAGGTACTGGCGCGGCGCGTCATTCACCGCCTCTTCCAGCGCCAGCGCCACCAGCGCGCGCTCGGCGCGGCGGCACACGGTGCGGGCGTGGTGGGCGTAGGCCGCGGCGCGGGTGCCGCCGGGGAGGATGAAGTCCTTGAGTGGCTCGAGCGGCTCGTTGAAGCGGTCGAGCTCTTCCTCCAGATGCGTCACCTGCTTGTCGGTGATCATGCTCATGCCGGGGATGCACACCTCGCCGCCGAGGTCGAAGAGGTCGTGCTGCACGTTGGTCAGCAGCACGCGCACGTCCTCGGGCAACTCCTCGCACAGCAGCAGGCCGATGATGGCGTTGGTC
>JAREIX010000046.1 GCA_029286945.1 Thauera sp.
CGGGTTCCCAGCGCCGGTAGGCGCCGACCGCCTGGTGGCGGGATACGCTCATGCCCGACTCCGGGAGGTGCGCGCGCGCGTCGTGGGCTTAAACGAAGCCATCGTCTCCGCCCTTGCCGCCGAGCATCACCTGGCCTTCCTCGGCCAGGCGGCGCACGGTCTTGAGGATTTCCTTCTGCTCGGCCTCGACCTCGGACAGGCGCACCGGGCCGCGCGCTTCCAGGTCCTCGCGCAGCATCTCGGCCGCGCGCGTGGACATGTTCTTGAAGATCTTCTCGCGCAGCTCGGGCGGCGCGCCCTTGAGCGCAATGATCAGCGAGTCGGACTGCACCTCGCGCAGGATGGTCTGGATGCCGCGGTCGTCGATGTCGATCAGGTTCTCGAACACGAACATCTCGTCGAGGATCTTCTGCGCCAGCTCCGGATCGTATTCGCGCACGTTGTCGATCACCGCGGTCTCGGCGTTCGAGCCGACGAAGTTGAGGATCTCCGCCGCGTGGCGCACGCCGCCCATCGCCGCCTTCTTCACCGTCGACGAACCCGACAGCATGCGGGTGAGGGCGTCGTTGAGCTCCTTCAAGGCCGCCGGCTGCACGCCGTCCAGGGTGGCGATGCGCAGCACCACGTCATTGCGCAGGCGGTCGCTGAAGTGCTTGAGGATCTCGCCGGCCTGGTCGTATTCGAGGTGCACCAAGATGGTGGCGATGATCTGCGGGTGCTCGTTCTTGATCAGGTCCGCGGCGGTGGCGGCGTCCATCCACTTCAGGCTCTCGATGCCGGCGGTGTCCGAGCCGCTGACCATGCGCGACAGGATGTGGCCCGCGCGCTCGTCGCCGAGCGCCTTGGTCAGCATCTCGCGCAGCTGGTTCTCGTCGGACTGGATCATCGCCCCCTTGCCGAAGCTCTCGATCATCTCGGTCAGCACCGGCTCGAGCGCGCTGCGCGCCTGCGGCTTCATCTCCGACATCTTCATGCTCAGCTTCTGCACCTCGCGCGGGCCGAGCTGGCGCAGCACGCCGGCGGCGGTGTCGGCGCCGAGCGACATCAGCAGCAGGGCGGCCTTCTCCAGGCCTTCGTCAGACGTCGTCACTTGCGCGGCTCCTCATTCACGCCCATCCACTCCTTGATCAGGTTGGCGACCATCTTCGGGTCGTTGCGGGCGAGGTTGCGGGCGCGCTCGAGGCGCTCCTCGAAGCTCTCTTCCTCGCCCTGGCCCGACAGCGTGACGCGCACGCCTTCCTCGCCTTCCTCGCCCTCGGCCTCCGCGCCGGCGATGGCCTCGGCGCCGGGCTCGGGCTTCGGCTTCGGCGGCACCACCGTGCGCAGCAGCGGGCGGATCACGCCGAAGTAGGCGAGCAGCACCACCAGCAGCACCAGCAGCCAGTTCAGGCCCTGCTTGCCGAGGTCGATCATCTCCGGATCCTTCCACAGCGGCAGCACCGGCTCGCGGAGCTCGGCGGCGAACTCGCTGTTGGCGACGTTGATGCTGTCGCCGCGGTCGGCGTTATAGCCTACCGCCTCGCGCACCAGGTTGGTGATGCGGGCGATCTCCGCGTCGGTCAGCGGCACGGTGGTCGGGGTGCCGTCCGGCGCCGGGATGCTGCGGTTGTTGACCACCACCGCCACCGACAGGCGCTTCAACTGGCCGACCGCCTGCTTCACGTGCTGAATGTTGCGGTCGAGCTCGTAGTTGAGCACCGCGCTGCGGTTGGCGCTGGTCACGCCCTGCAGGCCCGGCGCCGCGCCAGGGCCGGCCGGCGGCGCGGTGAGCGGTGCGGTAGCCGGCGCCGGCGGCTGGTTGGTCAGCGCGCCGGGCACGCCCTGCGCGCCCGGCAGCGGGTTGAACGCCTCGGTGGTCTGCTGGCTGCGCACCGCCTGCTCGGGCGTGGGGTTGGGCTTGTAGGTCTCGGCGGTCTGCTCGACCTGGTTGAAGTCGACGTCGGCGGCGACCTGGGCGCGGAAGTTGTCCTTGCCCACCATCGGCGCCAGGATGTTCTCGATGCGCTCGATGAAGGCCTTCTCCATCGCGCGCACGTATTCGAGCTGATTGGCGTTGAGCCCGGCGCGCATCAGCGGGTCGGCCTGCACGGTGAGCAGGCTGCCGTCCTGGTTGATGATCTTGACGCCCTCTGCGTTCATGCGCGGCACGCTCGACGACACCAGGTGCACGATGCCGGCGACCTGGTTCTGGTCGAGGATGCGGCCCGGGCGCAGGTTCACCATCACCGAGGCGGTGGGGCGCTGGTCGTCACGCAGGAAGGCGGTCTGCTTTGGAATGGCCAGGTGCACGCGCGCGCTCGCCACCGCGTCGATCGCCTGCACGGTGCGCGACAGCTCGCCCTCGAGCGCGCGCTGGTAATTGACCTGCTCGTTGAACTGCGAGATGCCGAGCTTCTGCCCGTCCATGAGTTCGAAGCCGGCCAGCCCGCCCTTGGGCAAGCCCTCGGCAGCCAGGCGCAGGCGGGTTTCGTGGACCTGTGCCTGCGGCACCAGGATGGCGGTGCCGTTGGCCGACATGCGGTAGGGCACGTTCTGCTGGCCGAGCGCGGCAATGATCTGGCCGCCGTCGCGCTCGTCGAGGTTGGAGAACAGCACCGCGTATTCGGGCGCGCGGTTCCACAGCAGCACGCCCGCCAGCAGCGCGATCACCAGCGCGATTGCGGCCGCGCCGGCGATCTTCTGGCGCTGGGAGAGGGCGTTGATGTTCTGCAGCGCCTGCTGCAGCCGTGAGTCTGCCGCGGCGGGCGCGGCGCCCGGGGGCAGGTCGGCGGTGTTCTCTGCTGCGGCCATGGTGGCGGTCCTGTTGCGTGCGCTTCGACGGATGGCGGCATTGTCCGCCCGCGCGGGCAAGTGCCATGGCGTGAAAAGCGGCATTATTTGCCGCCTGTTTGCCGGCTACCATTGCACGCACCACAACTACAGTGCATGGCGTGAACACGGAATCCGCATCCATCCCGCAAGCAAGCGCTGCGCCGGCAGACGAGGCAAGCCCGCTCGACGCGGCGCAGCTCGCCGAAGCCTTCGCGCTCTTCAGCCGCGCCTCGGAGGAGCTGTCCACCGCCTACAACGCCCTGCAGGCGCAGGTCGGCCAGCTCACCGAGCGCCTGTCGGTGCTGATGGGGGCGCTGCCGGCCGGTGTGCTGGTGGTCGATCGCGGCGGTCGGGTGGTGCAGGCCAACCGCGCCGCCGAAGGGCTTTTCGGCGCCGGGCTGAGCGGGCAGGTGTGGACGGCGCTGGCGGCGCAGATGCAGGCAAGCGGCACGCCTGGCGAATACACGCTGGCCGCGCGGAGCGTGGCCGCGCCCGATGCCGACCTGCGCCGCGTTGCCCTGTCCGAGTCCGAACTCGAATCCGGCGACGAGCGCATCCTGCTGGTGCACGACATCACCGACACCCACCGCATGCGCCTCACCGCCGAGCGCAACGAGCGCCTGGCGGCGATGGGCGAGATGGTCGCCGGCCTGGCGCACCAGCTGCGCACGCCGCTCGCTGCCGCGCTGCTCTACACCGGCAACCTGCGCCAGCCCGAGCTCGATCCGATGCAGCGCACGATGGTGGCCGACCGCGCGCTCGAACGCCTGCGCTATCTCGAACGCCTGATCCGCGACATGCTGCTCTTTGCCCGTGGCGACAGCGCCGGGCGCCAGCGCTTCGCGGTGTGCGAGCTGGTGGCCGAGCTCGCGCACACGCTTGAGCCGCTGGCGCGCGCGCGCCAGGTGGTCTTCGCCACCGACTGCGGCTGCGGCGACACCGAGATCGTGGGCGACCGCAAGGCGCTCGGCGGCGCGCTCACCAATCTGCTCGAGAATGGCATCCAGGCCTGCGAGGCGGGCGGTCGGCTGGCGTGCGAGGTTGCGCTGTGCGACGCGATCGACAGCGGCGTCGGTGGGCCGGCGGTGCGCTTCGTCGTGCGGGACAGCGGCCGCGGCATCGCGCCGGAACTGCAGGAGCGCTTGTTCGAGCCCTTCTTCACCACCCGCGCCGAAGGCACCGGCCTCGGCCTGGCCATCGCCCGCGGCGTCGCGCGCGCCCACGGCGGCGACATCACGTTGCGCTCGGCGCCGGGGCAGGGCGCGGAATTCATCCTCACCGTGCCGCTGGCTGCAGCCGGCGCCACCGCCGGGAACGCAAACCCATGATCGAATCGCTCAACATCCTCGTCGTCGAGGACGATGCCGCGCTGCGCGACGCGGTCTGCTTCACGCTCGAGATGGCGCGCCATCGCGTCACCGGCGTCGATGGCGGCCCGGCAGCGCTCACCGCGCTCGAGCACGACGTCTTCAACCTGGTGATCACCGACCTGCGCATGCAGCCGATGGACGGCCTGGAGGTGCTGCATGCGGTGCGCGGGCGCTACCCGCAACTTCCGGTGCTGCTGATGACCGCCTACGGCGACGTCGACAAGGCGGTGGCGGCGATGCGCGGCGGCGCCTGCGACTTCCTGATGAAGCCCTTCGAGCCCGAGGTGCTGCTCGAGAACGTGCGCCGCTACGCCGCCGTGCAGCCGGCGGCCGACGACACCGTCGCCGAAGACCCCCACACCCGCAATCTGCTCGCGCTCGCCGCGCGGGTGGCCGAGTCGGATGCGACGGTGATGCTGTCGGGCGAATCCGGCACCGGCAAGGAAGTCTTCGCACGCTACATCCACCAGCACTCGCCGCGCGCGGGCAAGCCCTTCATCGCCATCAACTGCGCGGCGATTCCCGAGAACCTGCTCGAGGCCACCCTGTTCGGCTACGAGAAGGGCGCCTTCACCGGCGCGCAGGCGGCGCAGCCGGGCAAGTTCGAGCAGGCCCAGGGTGGCACCATCCTGCTCGACGAGATCTCGGAGATGCCGCTCGGCCTGCAGGCCAAGCTGCTGCGCGTGCTGCAGGAGCGCGAGGTCGAGCGCGTGGGCGGCAAGAAGCCGGTGGCGCTCGACATCCGCGTGCTCGCCACCAGCAACCGCGACATGCTCAGGGAGGTCGCCGCCGGGCGCTTCCGCGAAGACCTGTACTACCGCCTCAACGTGTTCCCGATCGCCATCCCAGCGCTGCGCGAACGCCCGGGCGACATCCTGCCGCTGGCGCGCCACTTCCTCGCCCGCCACGCCGCCCGCCAGCAGCGCCAGGTGCGCTTCGCCCCCGAGGCCGAGGCCCTGCTGACGCGCTACGGCTGGCCGGGCAACGTCCGCGAGCTCGAGAACACCATGCACCGCGTGCTGATCCTGACCCAGGGCGACACCGTGAGCGCCGAGACGATCCGCCTGTGCCTGCCGCACTGGAACCCGGAAGCGGCAACGGCTGCCGCTGCACCGGCAATATCTGCCGGTTTTGCGCCCCCGCCGCCGGCGTTCGCGCCTGCGTCCGGGCAGGTCGCACCCCCCTCCGCGCCCCCCGGGCGCCCGGCAAACATGAAGGACCTGGAGCGCGAACACATCCTCGCCACGCTGCGCGAGTTCGCCGGCTCGCGCAAGAAAACCGTTGAAAAGCTTGGGATTTCCGAGCGCACGCTGCGCTACAAGCTGCAGCAGTACCGCGACGAGGGGCACGACTGCTGACATGAATCGGGTCGCGACCTGCAGGTCTGGCACTTACCTTGCTAGGTTGGATTGACGTCACCGAACACCCTGAAGCCGGGGGGCTATCGCATGGAAACCCGTGGAATCGACCAGATGCTGAGCGAGCTGCGCTCGGTGTCGCAGGCTGCACAAGGCAAGGCCGTCTCGCCCGCAGACGCGCCCGCGGGTGGCGTGAACTTCGCCGACGTGCTCAACAACGCCCTCAAGGACGTCAGCGCCGCCCAGGGCGAGGCGCGCGCCATGGCGCAGAACTTCTCGGCCGGCGACCCCAACGTCAACCTGCAGGACGTGATGGTCAACCTGCAGAAGGCCAACCTCTCGTTCCAGCAGATGGTGCAGGTGCGCAACCGGCTGGTGACCGCCTATCAAGATATTATGAACATGCCGGTGTGATCCGGCTTCCCCGCCCGGATCTACCCACCCGCCATCACAGCCCGCCGCGCTCCTTGGCGTTGAGTTCGCGCTCGGTGTTGAAGATGTAGCGCTGGATGCGCGTCTCCGCGTTCGGCGGCAGGGCTGCAAAGCGCAGGCCGATGCGCAGTTGCTCGAGGCCGTTGCGCTGCGTCTGGCGGGTGATGTTGCGCACTTCCAGCGTCAGTTCGATCGGCTCGCCGTCGGGCAGGCTCAGTCGGCAGCCGGGCAGCGTGCCGCCGATCACCAGTTCGGCCGCCGCGGGCGCCATCATCACCGCGATGCCGCCGGCCCCGATGTCGATCACCCGCGCCGACACCTGCACCGGCTTGCGCGCCAGGTCCTCGGCTGCGAGCAGGCAGCGCACCTCGTGCGTCAGCGGCACCTTCAGGCGGAAGAACTCGCGGCGCTGCAGGCGCAGCATCTCCTTCGGCAGCGGGGCGGCCAGCGCGGGGTGGGCGCCCTCCTGCGTCGCGGAGATGCCGGCGAGCGCGAACTGGATGCGGATCTGGTCGAGCAGCGTGACGCACTGCAGGCGGTCGGCGGCGAGGGCGCGGCGGTGGGTCTCGGGATCCGGGCTGGCGTCGAGCACGACGCGGTCGCGGTCCTCGTCGAGCCGCAGCACGGCGGTCATGAACGAGTGCCCGCTGCCGGTATGGGCGGAGATCAGGCAGCGGTTGTCGATCAGCTCCTGCAGCAGCTGCACGATCTGGCGCTTGCCGCGCAGCATGAATCTTTCCAGCCCGTCTTCGCGGGCAATGTCGGTCGGGGGCGGCGTGGGGGCGTCGGCCATGGGGGCGTTCACGGGCAGCGGGGTGGAAGTGTGGGAATCAGCGGAGTGAATCAGAGTCGGCCGCGTTCGCGCGCATTGCGCTCGCGTTCGACCTTGAGGATGTAGCGCTGGATCGCGTCCTCGGCGCCGCGCGGCAGATCGGCGAACTCGCAGCCCGCGCGCAACAGGTCCGCGCCGCTGCGGCTGGTGATGCGGAACAGGTTGCGTACGATCAGGCGGGACTGGATGGGCGGGACGTCGGGGAGGTTAAGCAGGCTGTGCGGAAACTCGGTCCCCGGCTCGAAGCCCACGCCCATCGGCGGCACCGCCACGGCGACGCCGCCGCCGCTGATGTCGAGGATGCGCAGCTCGGTGTTGCGGCGCGTACCGTCGGCCTGGGGCAGGGCGAGCGTGCAGGTCACCGCATGCGCGATCGGCGTCTGCAGGCGGTAGAACTCGCGCCGCTGCAGGCGCAGCAGGCTGTCGGGCAGGTCGCAGCGGAAGCCGGGGCTGCCGCCTTCCTCGACCAGGCGTGGGCGCTTGAGGATGAACTGGATGCGCACCTTGTCGAGCTGGGTGACGCAATCGAGCGCGTCGGCGCGCAGGATGCGCTCGTTCTGCGCCGGGTCGGCGCTGGCGTCGAGCAGCAGGCCCTCGTCGCGCTCGTCCGCCTCGATCAGCGCCGACAGGTAGGACTCTCGCCCCGGCGCCAGCCGCGCGCTGACCAGCGCACGCGCGGCGACGATGTTCTTCAGGATCGCGAGGATCTCGCGGCTGTCGCGCAGCAGGTACTTGGCCTCGTCCTCGGCGTGGATGAGCTCGATGCGGGTGTCTTCGTGGTCGATCGACATGCGTGCTTGCCTGGGGTGCCGGCGTGTGGTGCCCCGCTTATATCACGAGACGCGGCGCCATGCCCCAACAAAGGGACGCGCTCGCGCGGGGACTTCACCGCAGGTAATCGCTGACGCGATGACTATTGCGCGGTTTCGTCATGTCGCGCGTAGGTTGGTGGGCAAAGGTGCAGGTGTTCGCGCAAGGTTCGGCAAACACGGTCAGGCGGCTCTGATTTCGTTGAGCAGCTCGGGATGGCGTTCAAGTACCTTCAGCAGTTTCACCAAGGCCAGCGGCGGTTTGGTTTTGCCATTCTCGTAGCGGGAGAAAGCATTGACGCCTCCACCGAAGATCTCTGCCGCCTGGCGTTGATCCAGGTCGAGCTTCTTGCGCACTCTGGCGATGAAGTCCGGGTCCACGTAGGCGGCGTTCACCTGGCGCTGGAACTGCCCCAGCAACTCGCTGTAGCGGTCGCCGTGTTCGCGGTTCAGGATCACTTCGCCGCAAGCCGGGCAGAAGTCGCCGGTGACCGCTGGGATCGTTGTGGTCTCGCCTTTGTAGATATAGGGAAGGTCGCGCGTGTCGTGGATGAGTTCAGCCGCTCCACAGCAGGGGCATTTCATGGTCACAGCTCCTTGAACGAAACGATCAGAACGTCGTCGATGACGGTCAGCTTCAAGTAAACCTCGGTAAGGTCGGACGTCTTGGTGCGATACACGTCCTGCCAGATCCGATGATCGGCGTGTGTCGTCATGCTCTTGTAGAAGTTGTTCGGTGAGAGTGACATGACAACGGCGCACATTCCGCCCAGATCATTGATGCCCAGCTCGCGAGCGCCACTGAAGGCACTGACCGTGGCCTTGACCTTGCCGGCTTCGATCAAGGCCTTCACGACTGGCAGCTTGCAGTGAGGCGTAGCCTTCTCCATGTCTTGATAGCACCTAGTAGGTTAGTTTGGCAAGTAGGTTGGCGTTTGATCGTTTGCGGCCGTGATCCAGTGCTGTGCCCTACCGAAGGGGCTTTCTCTCACGGCAGGCTTCGCCTGTGGCACGGGTACCCGCCGAGACTTTCAAGGGGCGGTCTTGCTCTCTTCTGTGCCGGCCACAGGGCGCGGGCGCAGGGATTCGGGAAGGTCGCGGGCGACGGGCGCCGTGCCGGCATCGCCGCCCTGCTCGATGCGGTACAGCCAGGCGAGCAGCTCGGCCACCGCGACGTAGAGCTGGGGCGGAATGCGGGCGTCGAGATCGACCTGCATCAGCAGGCTGACCAGCTCGGGCGATTCATGCACGAAGACGCCGGCCTCGCGCGCGCGCTCGATGATCTCGCGCGCGACCACGCCCTTGCCCTTGGCGACCACGCGCGGTGCGGCCTCGCCGGCGGTGTAGGCGAGCGCCACGGCTTCGTTGCGCGGGGGGGGGCGCGATTCAGCCATGGCGCGGCTCCACCACCAGGCCGGTGAGCTTGAGGTTGGCGGCTTCCAGCGCCGAGGCGAGCGCCGCGCCGCCGGCATCGAGCGCGTGGATCGTCGCCGCGTCGTCGGCGCGCAGGCGCAGCGCGACGCCGGCGGGGGTCAGGTGGAGCTGGGCCTCCACGCCACCCAGGCGCGGCAGGGTCAGGCGCAGGGTGGTGTTCCAGGCGGGCTCGGTGTCGTCACCCTCGGCGCCGGCTTCGCTCTGCGGGTCCTCGATCACCCACTCGATCGGCTGTCCCGGCCAGGCCTGGCCCTGCCACACGTACTGCTGGGTGGCGAGCGCGTCGAGCTGCTGGTGGACGACCGGCATCAGGCGCTCGGGGATCGGCTGTGCGCGGGTCGGGGCGGCTTCTTCCAAGCCGGCGCGCAGGGCGGCGGCGCTGCGGGTGGCGTCGAGCTGCGCGGCCTCGTCCGCGCTACCGGCGATCCGTGCGCCCGGGGTCGCGGCGCCCTGGGCGGCGGGCGCTTGCGGCGTTGCCGCGGTGTTCGCCGGCGTTGCCGGGCCGGAGCCACTTGCGGCGGCGCCCGCGCCGGGCTGGCCGGCGCCGGCCGGGTTGGCGCCCTGCGCCGGCTGCTGGCCCTGGGGCTCGCGCAGCAGCGCGGCGGTGTCGAGCTTGCCGAGCACCCACTGCGCCTGGTGCGACTCATAGAACAGCCCGCTCTGGCCGAGCGCCTGGCGCAGCAGCGGCACGAGCGGCGTGCCGCTGGCCGGCGGCGCGTTCAGCAGCGGCTGGTTGCCGGCAAGGCTTGCCGGCTGCGGCGTGGGCTGGCCGGTGAGCAGGAAGCTGATCAGCCGTCCGGTCTGGCTCAGCGCCGGCTGCGCCGAGGGTGCGGGGCCCGCCGTCCCTGCCTCGGCACCGACGATGCGCGCGAACACCGCGCGCGGCGTGATCTGCGAGACCTCGAGCTCCAGCGTGTCGCCCGACTTGGCGGCGGTGTTCAGCGACAGCGTCATCTGCTGGCCGGCGACCAGGGCGCGGAAGGTGCCGTCGGGCAGCGTGCGCTGCAGGGTGGCGAAGAAGCGCTGGCCGGGGACGAGCTCGGGCAGCTGGGCCTGGATCTCGCGCGCGCGCTGCAGGCCCGCGACCGGCGGTTCGGTGTTGAAGAAGCTGGCTTCGTTGAGCAGGCGCAGGCGGGCGGCGAGGTCGGCGGGGATCATCGCGGGGGCTCCTGCGTGGCCGGCGTTCGATCAGCCCGCGCGCTGCTCAGGGCGCGAGCGCGCCGTAGGCACCGCGCACCGCGCGCTCCTGACGGCCGGCGGCGAGCAGCTTGCGCACGCTGGCGAGGAAAGGGTCGGCGTGGGTGCGGATCTCGGCGTCCAGCGCCAGCAGGCGCTCGATACCGGCGCGCAGCGCGGCCGCCTCGGCCGCGGGCAGGGTCGCCAGTGCGGCGGCGTCCGCCGCCGCATCGGCGCCGGCGCGTGCGCTGTCACGCAGCGCGGCCGCCTCGCGCTCGAGGGCCGACAGGCGGTCCCAGTCGTTGGCGCGTGCGGCCTCGGCCATCGCTTCGTAGCGGGCGAGGAGGGCATCGAGGAGGGGGCGGGTGAGCATCGGTTCGTGCCAGGTTCAGGCGCAGGAAGGGCGACGCAGGATTCAGGCCACGGCGGGCTGAACCTGGCTGCGGATGCTCGCCCAAGCCTCGCGCAAGGAGGCGAGCAGCCCGGCGACTTCGTCGAGCGCGGGCTGGCTATTGTGCAGGTTGGCGTACAGCAGGCGCTCGCTCATGTAGTCGTAGAGCGCGGCCAGGCGCTCGGCGAGCTCGCCGCCGGCGTTCATGTCGAGGCTGACCTTGAGGCCGTTGACGATGATCTCCGCCGCCTTGGAAATGGCGGCGCCCTTGCCCGGGATGTCCTTGTTCTCGATCGCGATGCCGGCCGTGCGCACCTGCAGCAGGGCGCCGTCGAACAGCATCAGGATGAGCTTGTGGGGGTCGGCGGTGTTGACGCCGGTTTCGAGGCCGACCTTGGCGTAGGCGGCGGCGCGGTTCTGAAATCCACCGAACATGCTTGGGGCTCCGTTCTGGGTGTTGTCGTTCAGGCGAAGCTCTGCAGGCTCGCCAACTGCTGGGTCAGGTAATTGCTCGTCTGCGTCATGCTGGCGATGGTCGAGTCGAGCGCGGTGAATTGTGCGGAATAGCGCTTCTGCACGCTCTCCAGACGGGCCTCGAAGGCCTCGCGCTGCTTGCCGATCATCTTGATCGAGGCGTTGAGACCCTCGGTGCGGCCCGCCAGCAAGCCGCCGGCGTCGATGAAGTTCTTCAGCCCGTCCGAGACCGTGGCGGCCAGCCCCTTGGTATCGCCGCTGCCGGCGAAGAAGGCCGCGACCCCACGCTTCGGGTCCTTGAGCGCGGCGTCGAGCTTGCTGCCGTCCACCGACAGTTTGCCGTCCTTGTCGAAGGTGATGCCGATGTCGGCGAGACGGCTGGTTTCGCCCAGCCCGGACAAGGCGCCGCCTACCAGGTTGCGGATCTGGCTCTGGATGCTGCGCGCGGTGGAGTCACCGTTCAGCGTCGATGCGGCCTTGGTCTCGGCGTTGTAGTTGGTGAGGTTCTTGAGCGTGGTCTGGGTGTCGTTGTAGGCCTTCACGAAGGCGTCGATCGCGCTACGCGCGCCGGCGAAGTCCTCGGTCAGCGTCAGGCTGTTAGCGGCGGTGGTTTCCTTGGTCAGCGTCAGCGTGACGCCTTCGATCGCGTTGCTCACCGTGTTGCTGCTGCGGGTCACGGTGATGCCGTCGATGTTTACCCGCGCATCCTGAGACGATTGCAGGCGATAGGCCGCGTCGGTGGATACGCCCGCGTCCGCCGTCGGGGTGTAGCTCAGGCCCACGTCGCCGCCGATGCTGAAGGCCTGTTCGGCGCCGGTGTTCTTGCCGGTGATGACGAGCTGCTTGGCGGTGCCGTTGTCGATGATGTTGGCGGTGACGCCGAGGTCGCCCTTGTTGATGGCGTCGCGCAGGTCCTCGATGGTCTTCCCGGTGAATTCGAGCGTCTTCGGGCTGCCGGCACCCGGGGTGAAGCTGCCGTCCACCGTTTCGCCGGCGGTGAATACACCATCGACCATCTTGCCGAAGCGGATCTCGAGCGTCTTCGGCTCCGCTTCCGAGCCGTCGACCGGGTCGAAGCTGGTGGTGGCGCTGGTGGCGATACGCTGCGTCTTCGCGAGTTGCTCGACCTGCACCGAATAGCTGCCCGCGGCAGCGCCGCTGGCGGTGCTCGCGGTGAAGCCGGCGTCGGCGCCCACGGTCGCCTTGGTGGCGGAAAATTTTGCCGCATCCTTCAGCGCGTTGGCCGCAGCCTGCAGCGCAGACAGGCTGCCCTTGACCTGCCCGAAGGCCGACAGCTTGGCCTGGAAGCTCGCTTCCTTTCTCGCCATCGCGCTCAGCGGCTGGCGCTCGACCGCCATCAGTTGCGAGACCAGGCTGTTGATGTCGAGCCCGGAGCCCAGTCCCGATGCACTCAATGCCATGATCTGCTCCTGTTCGTGTGTGTCTGTGTTCGTTCGCTCAGGCTTGCTGCTTGATAAGCAGGCCTTGCAGCTTGTCGATCGCCTTCGAGATCGCCAGCACTTCTTCCGAAGGCATCTGGCGGATGACTTCGTCGGTCTGCGAATCGACGATCTTGACGATGGTGCGGCCGGTGTCGTCGTCGATGGAGAAAAGCAGATTCTGTGCCACCGGTGCGATGGCTTTCTGCACTTCGTCAACGGCCTGCAGCAGGGTCTCGCGGTCGGGTACGCCCGCTTCGTTGTTGACCGGATCCGGGCGGGCGGTGTTCTGCATGCCGCCGAGTTCGTTCACGCGTGCCGTCTGCGCCTGGGTGTTGCTGCCGCTGCTGCGCTGGCTGCTGGCGGCCGACTGCTGGCTGGCCACGCGCGCCAGTTGCGCGTCCATCGCCGCGTTCGACGATGCGATGCCTTGAATGCTCATGATTCGCCTCCTTCATGGGGCAACGGCGCGAAGCTCCGTGGGAGCTCCGCGCCGAACGCTGGTTACATCAACCGAGTTTAACCGCGGAGCAGCGACAGCACGTTCTGCGGCAGACCGTTCGCCTGAGCCAGCATCGCCGTGCCCGCCTGCTGGAGGATCTGGGAGCGGGTGAGGTTGGCGGTTTCGGTGGCGAAGTCAGCGTCGACGATCCGGCCACGGGAGGCGGACAGGTTTTCAGAGGTTGTTTGCAGGTTCGCGATGGTGGAAGAGAAGCGATTCTGAATTGCTCCAAGATCAGCGCGCGAATCATTAATGGCTTTAATTGCTGCGTCCATCGCAAGAATTGCGTTATCAGCACCGGTTGTGGTCGAAATGTCCAAGTCGGCAAAACCTGTCATGGCAACGCCTGTCGTTACCGTCTCCGTGCCATTAGTCGTACCCGCGTTGACCCCGCTCACGTTGGTGAGGTTGGCGATCTCCAAAGTCGAGTCGGTCGAGGTAATTGCACCCGCCGCATCCATCGTCACGTTAGCGAGAGCGGTGTTGGCCGGATTGGCCTTCGCAGTGTCGAATGCGCTCTTGATTGCAGCGGTAGCAGCTGCCGCATCGGCGGCGCCGTCGGCCGTTGAGATGGTCACGCCGTTGATGTCCATCGAAATTCCGGTCGCGAATGCGGTTGCAGTAGCCGCGGCCGTTGTCTGCGTATAGGTGGTCTCGGTGCCAGTCCATGAGCCTAGAGCTGCGATGTTGGCGTCGGCGATGTTGGTGATACTAATGGTCTCGCCTTTGTTAGCACCAACTTGAAAGTCTTGATTCTGGAAGGACCCGTCTAGCAGTTTGGTGCTGTTGAACGCGGTTGTATCGGCGACTCGATCAATCTCACTCTTCAACTGTGCCACTTCTTTTTGGAGTGCCTGACGGTCTTCGGTGGAGTTGGTCGCATTACGCGATTGCACCGCAAGTTCGCGGATTCGTTGCAGGTTGTTGCCAATCTCGTTCAGGGCACCTTCTGCAGTCTGAGTCAGCGAGATTCCGTCGTTGGCGTTACGCACAGCCTGGTTCAGACCGCGAATTTGCGTCGAGAACCGTTCCGAAATTGCCAGGCCGGCCGCATCATCCTTCGCGCTGTTGATGCGCAGACCAGAGGAAAGGCGCTGCAGCGACGTGGCGAGCGAGCCTTGGGAAGAGTTGAGATTCCGCTGCGCATTCAGCGAGGCAACGTTGGTGTTGATCGTCTGGGCCATGATGTTTCTCCTGGTAGGTCAGGTTGGTCATACACCCGTATCTGCATCGCTTGCCTTGGCGGGTGCGGAGCGTTTGTTTGTGCTCTTGGTTGCTTTTACGACCCCGGGGTAAGACTCTTTAGCAATTTCCCCGCCGGCGCCGCGCGCGTTTCCTGCGCTTGGAGCCATCTACGGCGCGGGGCGGGGGAACTTGAGGGGAAGGCAGGCGTGCCTTGAAACGCTACGACCGCCGGCGATGTCGCGCGGCGGTCGTATCGGGTGCGGCGCGATGGCTCATCGACCATCGCTATCCCGAGCACGCAACCCCGGCCTCGAAGTAGATGTCGGCGATCGGCATCTGCAACTCCACGCTGGCGAATTCGACCGCATCGCCGGGCTCGAAGGTGATGATGTCCCAGCCGATGTCGCCGCGGCGGCGGTAGAGCTCGAGCTTGCATTCGTCCTGGCTGACCAGGGCGTACTCCTTGAGGCTGGGGAGTGTGCGGTAGGCGCGAAGCTTTTCGCGGCGGTCGATGCCCTCGGTGGAGGGCGAGAGCACTTCGATGATGAGCGCCGGGCTGTCGACCAGTTGTGTCTCGGCGTCGAGTTCGAGCAGCCGGGGCTCGCAGGTCACCATCACGTCGGGGTAGAGGTAGCTGCGCTCCTTCTTCAGGTAGAGCTTGACCCCTTCCATGAACGCGCGGCAGGGCGTGCCGCGAAGGTGGGTGCGCAGGGCAGTGTAGAGATTGCCGGCGATGATGTTGTGGCGAATGCTGGCGCCCGTCATCGCGAAGACTTCGCCGGCGATGTACTCGTGGCGGACCGGCGAGCGCGCCTCGAGCGCGAGGTATTCGGCTTCGTCGAGGGGTTTGTAGGTTTGCACGTGCATCGTGGATTCCTCTTCGTCCGGGGCCTCGGGGGCATCAGGGGCGTGGTGGCAGTGTCGCTCGCGCTCCGCCTCAATCGGCGTTGCGGAACACCTTCTGCCACGGGATCGAGACCTCAAGGCTCTCCAGTTCGAGGGCCTGCTCGGGCGCGATGTCCTGCAGCTCCCAGCGCGCGTCCTGGTTGCGTCGGTAGTGCTCGATGCAGCGCAGGTCGGGGTCAATCAGGACGAAGTCCCGCAGCGAGGGGATGCGGCGATAGGCAGCGAACTTTTCGCCGCGGTCGTAGGCGGCGGTGGCGGGCGAGAGCACCTCGACGATCAGCGTGGGCGCGCGCATGAACTGGTCGGCGCGGTGGTCCGCGGGGTCGCAGGTGACGAGGACGTCGGGGTAGAAGTAGGCCTCGTCCGCGGCGGCCTGGACCTTCATGTCGGCCATATATGCGCGGCAGGGGCTGCCTTCGAGGGCCTCGTCGAGGGCGCTGAAGATGTTGCCCGAGATCGTCACGTGTCGGCGGCTGGCGCCCCCCATGGCGAAGGTTTCGCCGCGGAAGTACTCGTGCTTGTCGGGCTGGTCGGCCTCCCAGCGCAGGTAGTCCTCGGCGGTGAAGGGGGCGGTGGGCTGCGGCAGGGCCATGATGGTATCCATCGCACGATGACGTGATGCAGGGATTATAGTCCGCCCCATGAACGCCACTCCCCGCCACGTCGAGCGCGCGCTGCACGAGCGGGTCGAGATCGTGCCCTACGATCCGGCCTGGCGTGCGCGTTTCGACGACGAGGCGGCGCGGCTGCGGGCCTTGTTGCCGGCGGAGTTGATCGGGCGCATCGAGCATTTCGGCAGCACCGCGGTGCCGGGGCTGGCGGCGAAGCCGATCATCGACATGCTGGTTGAGGTGCGCTCGATGGAGGCGGTGGCGCAGCGGATCGCGCCGATCCTGAAGCGCGAGGGCTACGAATACTTCTGGCGCGACGTAAGCGGTAACTGCCCGGCGTCCTTGCCTACTTCGAGATAGCGAAGAGATCGGATCGCAGCGGGTTGTCCGCGAAGTGTTGCTTCCACAGCCTGGGG
>JAREIX010000285.1 GCA_029286945.1 Thauera sp.
GTCGAGCTTCTTCTGCGCCTCGCCCTGCACGTTGTCGGTGCCGGCCTCGCCGAGCACGCCGGCGAGCGCGCCCTTGGAGACGTTGACGCTGATCGCCTTCACCGCGCGCGCGACGACCTCGATCAGCAGGCGAAGCTCGGGGTTGATGCGGCCGGCGCGCTGCTGCTCGATCAGGAACTGGGTTAGGGTGACTCGGCGCATGGGGTGGTACTCCAGGAAGACGTTCGAAACGGACAGGCGCGAATTATCGCGGTTCCCCGCGCCGAGCGCACGGCCAAAAGCGCAACGCGGCGGCCCGGGCACGCCGGGTTTCTCGGCCGCCTCCCCGAGGGGTTATCATCGCGGGCCCACCGACCGCCCTCGCCGCCGTGCACGCATCCACTCCTCGACCGCCACACCCGCAGCAGCACGTGATCGTGCTCGGGGCCGGACTCACCGGCGTGACGACGGCGTGGTACCTGCTGCAGGCGGGCTTTCGGGTCACCGTGGTCGACCGCCAGCCCGGGGCGGCGCGCGAGACGAGCTTCGCCAACGGCGGGCAGATCTCGATCAGTCACCCCGAGCCCTGGGCCAACCCCGGCGCGCCGGGGCAGATCCTGCGCTGGCTCGGTCGTGACGATGCGCCGCTGAAGTTCCGCCCCACGCGCGACCCGGCACAGTGGCGCTGGGGTGCGCGCTTCCTGCTCGAGTGCCTGCCCGCCCGCGCCCATCGCAACACGCAGGCGGTGGCGGCGCTGGCGACCTGGAGCGGACGCCAGCTGCGCGACCTGCGCGCGCGGCTGGGCCTGGAATACGACCAGCTCGAGCGCGGCATCCTCCACCTCTTCCATTCCGCCGCCGAGTTCGCCCAGGCGCCCGCGCGCGCGCGCCTGCTGGCCGACTTCGGGATCGAGGCGCGGATCTGCGACCGCGATGCCTGCCTCGCGATCGAACCCGCGCTCGGCGCACAGGCCGACGCGCTGGCCGGCGGACTGTACGCGCCGGGCGACGAGTCCGGCGATGCCTTCCGCTTCACCCAGGCGCTCGCTGGCCACGTGGCCGTGCAGGGCGGCACCCTGCTGTGGGAGACGGAGATCCTGCGCCTGGTCACCGGCCGCGACGGTGGCGCGATCGCGGGAGTGGCGGTGCGCACGGCAGACGGCACGGTCGACACGCTGCACGCCGACGCCTGCGTGGTCTGCCTCGGCAGCTACGGGCCGCGCCTGCTCGCGCCGCTCGGCGAGCGCCTGCCGATCTATCCGGTGAAGGGCTACTCGGTCACCGCGCCGGTGCTGGACCCGGCACGGGCGCCGAGCGTGAGCCTGACCGACGAATCGCGCCGCATCGTGTGCTCGCGCCTCGGCGCGCGGCTGCGCATCGCCGGCACGGCGGAGCTCAACGGCTTCGACACCCGGGTGCGGCCGGAGCGCGTCGCGCCGATCCTGGCGTGGGCGCAGCGCAGCTTCCCGGGTGCGATCGACGCCGAACGCGCGGAACACTGGGCGGGCCTGCGCCCGGCCACGCCCGGCAACGTGCCGCTGATCGGCCGTGCGCGCCACGCGCGCCTGTGGCTCAACACCGGCCATGGCACGCTCGGGTGGACGCTGGCCTGCGGCTCGGCGGCGGCGCTGGCCGAACTGATGTGCGGCCGCCGCCCGCCGGTGGCGTTTCCCTTTCTCGCCGCGTGAGCGGCGCTGGCGTCAGGCGGCGCTCGCCGCCGCCGGCGCGGATTCGGCGCTGGATTCGGGCGCGTTGACGCTGGCGCAGCCACCGCCCGCACCGCGCGTCTCGCCCTCGGCGAGCGGCCTGAGCGCGCCCTGCCCGACGTCGAAGCCGATCGAGGCCAGGTGGAAGGCGAGCGCCGCGTCCATGCCGTTTACGTGGTTGTCGAACCAGGCCGGCAGCTCCTCGATCAGGCGACGACCGAGGAACATGTCGCCACGCTCGACGCGCTTGCGGATGTCGTGCATCACGGCCAGCACGCGATCGTGCTCGGCGCGGTGGCAGCCCGGGAAGTCGACCGCGGCCATCCAGCCGTTCTCGAGCTCGAAATGCGCCACCGTGTGCTCGATCAGGCGATCGAACGCGGGCAGGAAGTCCTCGGGCGCGGCCGTGGCGACCGCGTTGTAGCAGTCGATGAACTCGCGGTGGGTGGCGTCCATCGGCGCCAGGTCGTTGGCGAGCGAAGCGTTCCAGGTCAGGCTGGGCATCGGCGATCCTTACTTGACGACCTTGAGATGGCTGCCGCGCGGCGGTCGCGGCGGCGTTTCGCCGGCGTCGCGCTCGAGCGCCGCGCCGGCGTCCGCCAGGTCGTCGTCGACGCCCGTGGCGGTCGCATCAGGCTGCGCCGCATCCTCGACCTCGGCGGCCTCGAGCTCCGGCTCGAAGGCCATGCCCTGGCCGTTCTCGCGCGCATAGATCGCGATCACGTTCTCCACCGGGATCACCAGCGAATGCGCAGCACCACCGAAGCGCGCCTGGAAGCTGATGTAGTCGTTGGCCATCTGCAGCTGGCCGGTCGCATCGGGCGACAGGTTCAGCACGATCTGGCCGTCGCGCGCATAACCGGGCGGGACGCGGGTGTGCTCATCCACCCGGGTGGCGACGTAGGGCGTGAAACCCTGATCGACACACCACTCCCAGATGGCGCGCAGCAGGTAGGGCTTGGTCGAGACGGTAGTCATCGGCTCTCCGGCGGCCGCACCGCCCCTGCAGACGGTGGCGGCCAGGTTAGGGTCGGACGCCTCAGCGGCGCATGACCTTTTCGGACGGGGTCAGCGCGTCGATGAAGCCCTGACGGCTGAAGATGCGCTCGGCGTACTTCATCAGCGGCGCGGCGGCCTTGGGCAGCTCGATGCCGTAGTGCTCGAGGCGCCACAGCAGCGGGGCGATGGCGACGTCGAGCATCGAGAACTCCTCGCCGAGCATGTACTTCTGCTTGGTGAACACCGGCGCGAGCTGGGTCAGGTGGTCGCGCACGTGCGCGCGCACCTTGTCGACGCCCTTTTGCGCGGCCTCGAGCGCCTCGAGGTGGGTGAACAGCTCCTGCTCGAAGGTGTGCAGCAGCTGGCGGGCACGCGCGCGCATGATCGGGTCGGGCGGCATCAGCTGCGGATGCGGGAAGCGCTCGTCGATGTACTCGTTGATGATGTTGGCCTCGTACAGCACCAGGTCGCGGTCGACGAGGACCGGCACGCGGTTGTACGGGTTGATCACGGCAATGTCTTCGGGCTTGTTGTAGAGATCGACGTCGATGACTTCGAAATCCATGCCCTTTTCGAACAGCACGATCCGGCAGCGATGGCTGAAAGGATCCGTCGTGCCCGAATAGAGGTTCATCATGGTGTTGCGACTCCGGAATTCAAAAGCAAAAGCGCACCACGCGGGATCGCGTGGTGCGTCTGGGTCAGGACCGCGCTATCCGGCCCGGCGGGCCGTTGCGAGACGGATCAATGAATGTCCTTCCAGTAGTTCTTCTTCAGCGCGTAGCTGAGCACGAACAGGCCGGCCAGGAAGATCAGCACGACGGTACCTGTCGGCCACCGGCTCGCCCATCCAGACCAGGAAGGAGACGAGGTCGGCGACCGCCTTGTCGTACTCCTGGACCGACAGCTTGCCCGGCTTCACCAGCTCGAGGGTGGTCGAGGTGGTGCCGTCGGCGTTCTGCGTCACCTTCGCGACCTGCTCGCCCTGCAGCTGCCAGAACACGTGGGGCATCGCCACGTTGGCGAAGATCACGTTGTTCCAGCCGGTCGGACGGGCGGGATCGCGATAGAACTGGCGCAGGTAGGTGTACAGCCAGTCGGCACCGCTGCCATCGGCCGAGGCGCGCTGGCGCGCCACCAGGGTCAGGTCGGGCGGCGCGACGCCGAACCAGGACTTGGACTCCGCCGGGCGCATGGCGATCTTCATCAGGTCACCGGTCTTTTCACCGGTGAACATCAGGTTGTCGCGGATCGCCTGCTCGTCGAGACCGATGTTCTGCAGCTGGTTGTAGCGCGTGAAGCTGGCGCTGTGGCAGCTCAGGCAGTAGTTGACGAACAGCTTGGCGCCGTGCTGCAGGGCGGCCGGGTCGGTGCTGACCGGCGCCTTGTCGAGGTGGAGCGCAGCACCTGCCGCCATCGCCACCGCCGGCGCGAACAGCAGCACCGCTGCCGCCCGCTTGATGAGGTTGATCAGACGCATTTTCATTTGAAGTTCACCCTTTCCGGTTCGGCCTTGCACTTGTCGAGCTTGCTGTACCACGGCATCAGCAGGAAGAAGGCGAAGTAGAGCACCGAGCAGATCTGCGACACCAGCGTACGGCCCGGGGTCGGGGGCAGCACACCCAGGTAACCCAGGATGAAGAACGAGATCACGAAGATCACGAGGGCCGACTTGAAGATCGGACCCTTGTAGCGGATCGACTTCACCGGGCTGCGGTCCAGCCAGGGCAGGAAGGCGATGATGACCACCGACGCGCCCATCGCCACCACGCCCCAGAACTTCGCGTCGAGACCGAACAGCGGGTAGGTCACCGCGCGCAGGATCGAGTAGAAGGGGGTGAAGTACCACACCGGCGCGATGTGCGGCGGCGTCTTCAGCGGGTCTGCCGGGATGAAGTTGTTGAACTCGAGGAAGTAGCCACCGCCCTCGGGCGCGAAGAACACCACCGCGCTGAAGAAGAACAGGAAGGCCACGACGCCGACGATGTCCTTCACCGTGTAATACGGATGGAAGGGGATGCCATCGAGCGGCTTGCCGCTCGCGTCCTTCTTCTTCTTGATCTCGACGCCGTCGGGGTTGTTCGACCCGACTTCGTGCAGCGCGATGATGTGCGCGGCGACCAGGCCGATCAGCACCAGCGGCACGGCGATGACGTGGAAGGAGAAGAAGCGGTTCAGCGTGGCATCGGAGACGACGTAGTCACCGCGGATGACCAGCGACAGGTCGGGACCGATCACCGGGATCGCCGAGAACAGGTTCACGATCACCTGCGCGCCCCAGAACGACATCTGCCCCCAGGGCAGCAGATAGCCCATGAAGGCCTCGGCCATCAGCACCAGGAAAATCAGGGTGCCGAAGATCCAGATCAGTTCGCGCGGCTTGCGGTAGGAACCGTAGAGCAGGCCACGGAACATGTGCAGGTACACGACGATGAAGAAGGCCGACGCACCGGTCGAGTGCAGGTAGCGGATCAGCCAGCCACCCGGCACTTCGCGCATGATGTACTCGACGCTGGCGAAGGCCACCGGCACGCCCGAGGCGTTGAGCGAGGCATCCGGCTTGTAGTGCATGACCAGGAAGATGCCGGTGAGGATCTGGATGACCAGCACCAGCAGGGC
>JAREIX010000286.1 GCA_029286945.1 Thauera sp.
CGTCAGGCGACCAAGGCCCGCGCCCACAACGCCAGCCTTCGTTCCCGCCTGCGTACCGCGATCAAGGCCGTGCGCAAGGCCATCGTGGGTGGCGACAAGTCGGCGGCTCAGTCGGTCTTTCGCACCTCGATGAGCACCATCGACAGCATCGCCGACAAGAACATCATCCACAAGAACAAGGCTGCTCGTCACAAGAGCCGTCTGTCGGCTGCCGTCAAGGGCATGGCTGCCTGATTCTTGCTGCACGATGCCGGCGCGCCGTGCGCCGAAGCAAGAAAAGCGACCTGCGGGTCGCTTTTTTGTTGTGTGTCGCCGCCGTCCCGCGGCGGAGCGGGCAGGCCTGCTCGCGGGGGCAGGGCGGGTACCGTTGGTGCGTGCCTACAGTGGCGTGTCGCCCATCCACTCGATCTGCAGGTCGTTGTCGTTGGCGAAGTTCACCATGAACTTGTAGGCCAGCGGCTCGACGTCGTAGAGGCGGGCATCGACCAGCACGGTCTTGTCGCCCTTGAGCGTGCACCCCGGGCGCACGTAGGGCGAATACGTCATGCGGTGATCGGCCCCGAAGGCGGACATCACGCCGCACAGACGGTCTGCCCAGTCGCTCGGACGGAATTTCTTCCCCTCCCGCGTGACCCCGACAATGATGAAGTTCTCGATCTTCTGATTCATGCGTGACGCCTTGGCGGCTTCGGGGGATGTCATTGGCCCGTTTCTTGGTCGCCGGGCTCAAAACGGGGCGCATTCTAGCAGAAATCGCCCCCGCTCCGCGCCGGGAACTGGCCCTGCCGGCGCTGGGCGCTTATGTACAGGGCGGCGGCTTTTGGCTTAACATTCCGCACTCTTTCTGCACGGCGGCACCTGCCGCCGTGCGCGTTTCCTGGCTTCGTTCAGATCGAGGTACCCCCATGTCCCATGTCATGAACACCTACGCCCGCCTGCCGGTGGCTTTCTCGCACGGCGACGGCGTGTGGCTGTACGACGAGACTGGCAAACGATATCTCGATGCCCTTTCCGGCATCGCCGTCAGCACCCTCGGACACAACCACCCGCGCCTGGTCAAGGCCATCGCCGAGCAGGCCGCGCGCGTGCTGCACACCTCCAACCTGTATGGCATCCCGCTGCAGGACAGGCTCGCCGACCGCATCGCCGACGCCTCGGGCATGGACGAGGTGTTCTTCTGCAACTCGGGTTGCGAGGCCAACGAGGCGGCGATCAAGCTCGCCCGCATGTACGGCCACAACAAGGGCGTCGAGGTCCCGCACATCATCGTCATGGAGAGCGCCTTCCACGGCCGCACCCTGGCGACGCTGTCGGCCACCGGCAACCGCAAGGCGCAGGCCGGCTTCGAGCCGCTGGTGCAGGGCTTCATCCGCGTGCCCTACAAGGACATCGAGGCCATCCGCAAGGTCGGCGAGCACAACCACACCGTGGTCGCGGTGATGCTCGAGATGATCCAGGGCGAGGGCGGCGTCAACGTCGCCGACGAAGCCTTCCAGCGCGAGCTGCGCGCCCTGTGCGACGAGAAGGGCTGGCTGATGATCTGCGACGAGGTCCAGTGCGGCATGGGCCGCACCGGCACATGGTTCGGCTGGCAGCACGCCGGCACCATGCCCGACGTGATGACGCTCGCCAAGGGCCTGGCCTCGGGCGTGCCGATCGGCGCCTGTGTCACCGCGGGCAAGGCCAGGGGCCTGTTCGGTCCGGGCAACCACGGCTCCACCTTCGGTGGCAACCCGCTGGCGTGCGCGGCGGCTCTCGCCACCTTCGACACCATCGTCGACGACAAGCTGATGGACAACGCCGTCGCCGTCGGCGAGGCGATCCGCAAGGGCATGGCCGAGGCGCTCGCCGGCGTTGACGGCATTGTGGACATCCGCGGCCGCGGCCTGATGATCGGCATCGAGCTCGACCGTCCCTGCGGCGTGCTGATGGGCCGCGCGGCCGAGCAGGGCCTGCTGATCAGCGTCACCTCTGAACGCGTCGTGCGTCTGCTGCCGGCGCTCACCTTCACCGCGGCGGACGCGCAGACGCTGGTGTCGATGCTGGCGCCGATGATCCGCGACTTCCTCGCGAACGGCTGAGGACTGCCCATGACTTCTTCCCTCAAGCACTACCTGCAGTTCAAGGACTTCAGCCGCGAGGAATACGACCACGTGTTCCAGCGCGCCAAGTGGATCAAGGACAAGTTCAAGCGCTACGAGCCCTACCATCCGCTGTTCGACCGCACGCTGGTGATGATCTTCGAGAAGGCCAGCACCCGCACCCGTCTATCCTTCGAGGCCGGCGTGCATCAGCTCGGCGGCTCGGCGATCTACCTCAACACCCGTGACTCGCAGCTCGGCCGCGGCGAGCCGGTCGAGGATGCCGGGCAGGTGATCTCGCGCATGAGCGACCTGGTGATGATCCGCACCTTCGAGCAGGACATCGTCGAGCGCTTCGCCGCCAATTCGCGCGTGCCGGTCATCAACGGCCTGACCAACGAGTACCACCCCTGCCAGATCCTGGCCGACATCTTCACCTTCATCGAGCACCGCGGCTCGATCCAGGGCAAGACGGTGGCGTGGATCGGCGACAGCAACAACATGTGCAACACCTGGCTGCAGGCGGCCGAGGTGCTGGACTTCAACGTCCACGTGTCCACCCCGCCGGGCTACGAGGTCGAGCCCGAGCGCGCCGGCCTGTTCGGGACCAATCATTTCGAGCAGTTCGCCGACCCGATGGACGCCTGCCGCGGCGCCGACCTCGTCACCACCGACGTGTGGACATCGATGGGTTTCGAGGCCGAGAACGAGGCGCGCATGAAGGCCTTCGCCGACTGGTGCGTGGATGCGGACATGATGTCGGTCGCCCACAAGGACGCCGTCTTCATGCACTGCCTGCCCGCGCACCGGGGCGAGGAGGTCACCGCCGAGGTCATCGACGGCCCGCAGTCGGTGGTGTGGGACGAGGCCGAGAACCGCCTCCATGCGCAGAAGGCGCTGATGGAATACCTGGTGCTCGGCCGCATCGAGAACTGAGCCAACGAACAATCACGGCACGCACGGGCGTGCGCGCCGGCAACACAGCAGGAAACAGGAAAACAGCATGAGCGACGTCAAGAAAGTAGTGCTCGCCTACTCCGGCGGGCTGGACACTTCGGTCATCCTGAAGTGGCTGCAGGACACCTACCAGTGCGAAGTGGTCACCTTCACCGCCGACCTCGGCCAGGGCGAGGAACTCGAGCCCGCGCGCACCAAGGCGCTCAAGTTCGGCATCAAGCCCGAGAACATCTTCATCGACGACCTGCGCGAGGAGTTCGTGCGCGACTTCGTCTTCCCGATGTTCCGCGCCAACACCATCTATGAAGGCGAGTACCTGCTCGGCACCTCGATCGCCCGTCCGCTGATCGCCAAGCGCCAGATCGAGATCGCGCGCGCCACCGCGCGCAGCTGGAGAAAGTGCAGGCCGACACCGGCGTGCCGGCCGAGCTGATCGTCGCCATCATCGGCGTCGAAACCAGCTACGGCGGC
>JAREIX010000047.1 GCA_029286945.1 Thauera sp.
CCCAAGGCTGTGGAAGCAACACTTCGCGGCCAATCCGCTTCGATCCGATCTCCACCCGCGCTCGAAGTAGGCAAGAACGCCGCCCGGTTACCGCTTACCAATGGAAAGCAAGACATTGAGCGCCGAAGCCACGCAGGAGCCCCACCGCAGGGAACCAAAGTGTCGAGAGTCGATGGTTCTTGGGCAGTCGAGCGACAACCACGGTAGCCGGGGATGTGCGGGGTATTCGTGAAGGGGCGAGGACTGTCCGAGCGAGGAATCGAGCGAGTTCCGCAGCCCCGGAAGGAATACCCCGCGCGTCACCGGCGGATTTGTGCGCAAAGGCTCGACGCTGAAAAGCCCGCCGACGAGAACCGCGACGGGCCTTTCAGTAAAATTGGGGTCTGTCCCCTATTTCCCTGGGGTCTGTCCCCTATTTCCCCTATTTCCCACCCACCGGGCACAGGGGGCGAGCCCCCGCCTCTGTGCTAGCGACCGCGCTCCATCGCCATCCGATACACCAGCGGCACCGCGAACAGCGTCAGCACGGTCGAGAAGCCCAGCCCCCACACGATGCTCGCCGCCACCGGCCCCCACATCAGCGACTTGCCGCCCAGCCCGATCGCCAGCGACAGCAGCCCGCCGATGGTCGTGGTCGAGGTGATCAGGATCGGCACCAGGCGCCGGCGCGCGGCGTAGATCGCCGCATGCTGCACGCTCATGCCGGCCTCGCGGCGCTCGTTGGCGGCGTCGATCAGCACGATCGCGGAGTTCACCGCGATGCCGGTGAGCGCGATCACGCCGTACAGCGTGTACAGCGACAGCGGATTGCCCGACACGATCAGCCCGAGCACCACCCCGGTGAAGGCGAGCGGCACCGTCAGCAGGATGATCAGCGGCTGCCAGTAGCTGCGGAACTGGGTGGCGAGGATCAGGTAGATCAGGCCGATGCCGAGCAGGAACAGCTTGGTCATCGAGTCCAGGCTCTCCTGGATGTCCTCCAGCTCGCCGGAGAAGTCCAGCTCCACGCCCGGGAAGCGCGGCTGCAACTGCACCCAGGCCGCCTTCAGGCGGTCGTTGGCCTCGACGGTGTCGATCACGCCGCGGTCGAGCTCGGCCTCGACGGTGATCGCGCGGGTGAGCTGGTAGTGGCGGATGTAGCCCTTCGACAGGCGCAGCTCGTGATCCACCAGCTCGCCGAGCTGCACGCTGCGCCCGTCGCCGAGCGGCACCACGCGCTGCAGCAGCTCGGTGACGTCGTTGAGCGTCTCCGGGCGGGCGCGCACCACCACCTCGAGCTTCTCGCCGCCGTCGCGCGTGGTGGCCACCAGCTCGCCCTCGCCGTAGAGCCGCAGCAGGCGTGCCACCTCGGCCGGATTCACGCCGGCGCGCGCGAGCTTCTCGCGGTTCAGCACCAGCCGCATCTCGCTGCGCCCGGGCACGTCGTCGTCGGTCAGGTCCTTCACCCCGGGCAGCTTGGCCGCCTCGGCGAGCACGGCGTCGGCGGCGGCGCGCAGCTGCGGGTAGTCGTCGGACTTGATCTTCACCGAGATCGGCTTGGCGGTGGGCGGCCCGCCCTTCATCTCCAGGAACGAGAAGCTCGCCTCGCCCTCGAGCCCCTCGATCAGCGGCCGCACGCTGGCGATGATCTCGCCGGTGTCGCGCATGTCGGCCGCGCGCGGCTGCAGCGACACCAGCACCTGCGCGTACTGGTCGCCATAGACCGGCTCGGTGTCGGTGAACTTGAGCCCGGCATAGCTCGCGATCGAGCGCAGCTCGCTGGCGTCGATCGCCTGCCCGAGCACGCGCGCGGCGCGCTCGGCCTCCGCCAGCGTGCGCTCGGGGGTGACGCCGGCCGGCATGTCCACGCTGACGTAGAAGAGCCGCATCGAGTCGAAGGCGAAGAACTGCACCTTCACCAGCCCGGTCGCCACCGCACCGCCGGCGCCGCCCACCAGCAGCACCAGGACCAGCGCCGCCAGCCGCCGCCGGCGCAGCACCGCGACCAGCGCGCGCGCGTACTTCACCCGCAGCCAGTGCGTCAGCCGCTCGCGCAGCAGCTGCGCGCGCGTGCGCCGCGCCGGCCGCATGCCGAGCGCGAGGACGTGGGTGGGCAGGATCCAGAACGCCTCCGCCAGGCTCACCAGCAGGCCGACCGTGACCACGAAGGGCACGATGAACATGAACTTGCCGAGGATGCCCGGCAGCAGCATCAGCGGCAGGAAGGCGGCGACCGTGGTCAGTACCGAGGACAGCACCGGCAGCCCGACCTCGGCCACGCCGCCGATCACCGCCGCGCGCGCCTCGTCGCCGCGCTGCAGGCGGTAGTAGATCGCCTCGACGATCACCACCGCGTCGTCCACCAGCATGCCGAGCGCGATCACCACGCCGAGCAGCACGGTGAGGTTGAGCGTGGCGCCGATCAGATCGACCGCGATGAAGGTGCCGGCGAGCGCGAACGGCACCCCGAGCCCGACCAGCAGCGCCAGCCGCGAACCGAGGAAGACCCAGCACATCGCCAGCACCGCGAACAGGCCGAAGATCGCGTTCGACTCCATCACCCCGATCGCGTGGCGGGTGGCGTGGGTCTGGTCGTCGATCAGCGCCAGCTGCACGCCCTGCGCCGCCAGCAGCGGATTGCGCTCGCCGGCGAAGGCCTGCAGGCGCTCGACCAGGTCCAGGGTGTTGGTGCCGGCCTGCTTGGTGACCGACAGCATGATCGACGGCCGCCCGTTGTAGCTCACCAGCTGGCTCGGGCGCTCATGGCTGCGCACCACCTCGGCAATCTCGTCGAGCGCCACCCGCCCCTGCGGCGTCACCACCGCGGCCTGGGCGAGCGCTTCGGGGTCGGGCGTCTTGCCTTCCATGCGCACCAGCCACTCGCGGTCCTGCACCCGCACGCGGCCGGCGAGCGTGTTGCGGAACCAGGCCGCCACGCCGTCGGCCACCTGCACCGGCGACAGCCCGGCCGCCGCCACCCGCGCCGGATCGAAATCGACGTGCAGCTCGGGCTCGTCCAGGCCGGCCGCGATCACCTGGTCCACGCCGGCGAGGCCCTCGAGCTCCTTCTTCATCAGGAAGCCCGCGCGGCGCAGGGCTTCGCCGCCGCTGCCGTGCAGCATCAGGATCGCGGTCGGGAAGCCATTCGAGCTGGTGATCTCCACCACCACCGGGTCGGTGGCGTCCGGCGGCAGCTCGGCCGAGGCCTTGTTCTGGATCTCGCGCCGCAGGTCGTTCACGCGCTTGTCGAACTGGCGCTCGGAGAGCTCCTCGAAGCGCACCAGGATCGAGGACACGCCCTCGCGGCTCGACGACGAGGCGAAGCGGATGTCCTTGACCTGCTTGATTGCGTCCTCGAGCGGGCCGGTGAGCTCGCGCTCGACGTCCTCGGCCGAGGCGCCGGGCAGCGTGGTGATGATGCTGACCCAGTTGAAGTTGATCTCGGGGTCCTGCGCGCGCGGCAGCGTCAGGTAGCTGAAGATGCCGCCGAGCAGGACCATCAGGAAGGCGATGTTGGCGAGCGGGTGGTTGTCGATCAGCCGCCCGTACACGCCCTTCACTGCGCGCCTCCGGCGGCGGGCGCGGCATCGGCGGCGGGGGCGTCATCGCGCGCAGCAGCCCCCTCGCCCGCAGCCGCCGCGCCCGCCTGGGCGCCTGCGGCCGGGCGCAACGCGAGCGCGAAGCGGCCCTCATCCACCACCGCGGTCTGCAGCGGCCAGTCCACCGCCACCGGCCGCCCCGCCTGCGCCTGCGGCAGAGGCACGAACACCGGCGCACCGTCACGCACCACCCACGCCCCCAGGCTGCCGTCGCGCCGCTGGACATAGGCGGGCGGCAGATGCGGCACGGTGCTGCGCCAGCGCAGCTCGCCGGCCAGCCCGGGCATCAGCACGCCCTCGCCCTGCAGCACCACGTCGCGCGCCTGGCCGGCGGCGTCCACCACCGGCGAGATGCGGCGCACCTGCAGCGCATGCTCGGCCTCGTCGACGACCAGGGTCCAGGCCGCCGCCGCCTGCAGGCCGTCGATCTGCCCCTGCGGCACGCGCGCATGCACCTCGGCGTCGGCGGTCGCCGCCAGCACCAGCAGCGGCGTACCCGGCGCGGCGACGTCGCCGACCGCGGCGAGCCGCTCGCGCACGACCCCGGCATAGGGCGCACGGATCACGGTGCGGGCGACGGCGAGCTCGGCCGAAGCCTGAGCAGAACGCGCCGCGTCGCGCTCGCTCTGCAGCACGCCGAGCTCGGTCTCGCGGATGCGCAGCCCGTCGGCGCTGATGAAGCCGCGCGCGGCGAGCGCGCGCGACTGCTCGAGCTGCGCGCGGGCCAGCCGGATGCGGCTGTCGATGAGCGCGATCTGGGCGCGTGCGCGCTCGAGCTCGATGCGGAATCCCGCATCGTCGAGGCGCACGAGCTCGGCGCCGCGCGCGACCGCCGCACCCACGCGCGCCGGCATGGCGAGGATGCGTGCCGACAGCTCGGCGGCGATGCGCGCCTCCTCGCGCGCGACCACGGTCGCCGGCGCACGGAACTCGGGGTAGACCGCGATCTCGGCCAGCGGCCGCGGCGACCACTCGGCCGCGTGCAGCGGCAGGGACATCGCAGGCAGCAGCGGGATCAGCGTCAGGGCCAGCAGGCGAAGCAATCTCATCGGGACTCGGTCAGGGGAAGAAGGCCTTGCGCCGCGGCGTGCGCATGGGGACCGCCGGCCATCGGATCAGCCGTGGTCGATGACGCGGAAGCTCAAGGTCGGCGCGGTGAAGTCGTCGGGCGTGGCGCCCAGGCCGATCTCGCCCTCGCCGTAGAGGGTGCAGGTGTCGCGGCGCAGCATCATCGGTCCCGCCGAGCCGTTGAAGCGGACCCAGCTGCCGTTGCTGCTGAAATCGGTAAGCAGGCACTGACCGCCCATCCACTCGAGGCGGGCATGGCGGCGTGAAACCCGCGGGTCGTCGATCGAGAAGCCGACCCCCTCGCCGCGGCCGATGATCAGCGGCGCGTCGTCGGCGTGCAGCTCGATGTGCTGGTCGAGGCGGTCGATCTCGACCCGGCGGACGCAGCGCTCGCCCTCGACCAGTTCGTTGAAACCGAGCAGCGTGGTCAGCGTGGTCTCGGCGGTGCGCGCGAAATCCACCCGCCATACCCGCATCGGCTCCGACTTGCCCTTGATCGAGATGCGGTCGAGGCTGTGACAGGCGATGCGCAGCGATTCGGGCAGGCTGGCGAAGACCGCGTCGCCGATCAGCGTCTCGCCGGTCTGGGCGCGGTCGCTCAGGCGCGCCGCGACGTTGACCGCGTCGCCGTAGCAGTCACCGTCATGCTCGACGATGGCGCCGCGGTCGATACCGGTCTTGACGCCCAGCGGGGCCCGCCGGAGCTCGACGGTGGCGAGCTCCTGCAGCACCTCCTGCAGGCGCGCGCCAGCCTGCACGGCGGCCACCGGATCGTCGAACAGCACGAGCACCCCGTCGCCGAGGTACTTCACCACCTGTCCGCCGGCACAGGCCAGGTGACGGCCGAGCGCGTGCGTGCAGCGGGTGACGATCTGCGTCGCCGCCACGTTGCCTGCCGATTCGAACAGACCGGTACTCCCCGTCAGATCGGCGAATACCACGGTCCTGACCGATTGCTCCACGCGCCCTTTCGCTCCCGTTCCGGTGCGCACGCCGCAGCACCGACCACTGGAGGGGCCGGGCTTCGCTGCGTTGCGCAAGACGGAATGCTAGCACTAAGCCTTGTAACCGTCATCGCCGCGGGCGCGGCGACGGCACGCGGCAGCGCGGACGAGCGGGCGCGGGCGGGCTGGCGTACAGGCGCGCGGGAATCAGCCGGCGAGGATGCTGCGCAGCGCCTCGGCGAGCATCGGCGCCACCTGCACGGCATTGCTCGGGTGGGCGATGCAGTCGGTGCTCCACACCTCGCCCACGCCCGCGGCACGGATCAGCGCCAGTGCGTCGGCGGCGAACAGCGCATGCGTCACCGCCACATCGACCGAGGCTGCGCCAGCGGCAAGCAGGCGCCCGGCGGTGCGCGCCAGGGTGTGGCCCGAGCTGGCGACGTCGTCGATGATCACCGCCGCGCGCCCGCGCAGCTCGGCATCCGCGGGCAGGGCGATGTCGACCCGGTGGTCGTCGTGTCGCTGCTTCTCGCAGACGATGAAATCGAGCCCGTGTCGGCGCGCGGCGATCTCGACCCACTGCCGCGACTCGAGGTCCGGCCCGACCAGCAGCGGCCGGGTGCGCTGCGCCACGGCGACGTCGGCGAGCAGGCCCGCGCCGGAGAGCGCGATCGCGTGCGGCACCGGGATCGCCTCGGCGAGCGTGGCGACCCGGTGCAGGTGGGGATCGACGGTGATCACGCCGTCGAACAGGCCGGCGAGGAACTCGCCGACGATGCGCTGGCTGACCACCTCGCCGGGGCGGAAGGCCTTGTCCTGGCGCATGTACGCGAGATAGGGGGCGACCAGGGTGAGGTGCTGCGCCCCCATCTTCCCCGCGCTGCGGGCGACCAGCAGCAGCTCGAGCAGCTTTTCGTTGGGACGGTGCAGGCTGCGGTAGAGCACGACGCGGGCGGGCAGCGCGGGGGGCAGGCGCAGGCGCAGCTCGTCGTCGGGGAAACGGTGGCGTTCGATCACCGCAGCATCGAGGCCGGCCGCGCAGGCGAGGCGCGCGGCCTCCTCCGACTCGTCCTCGAAATGCAGCAGCACGGTGTCTTGGATCTTCATCATCGGCGCAAGACTACACCCCGCCCGCGCGCCCCTGAAGACCCGGCGCAGGCCCCTGCGCGAAGCATTTCACGACCCGCGGCAAATGATGCGGTGGCGCGCTGCGGGCGGCGCCGGCGGGCGCGACCCGGCTCGCCGGCGGGCGATCCCGGGGGCGCTCCCGAGGCCGGTTTGACAAAGCGGTAACGGGCCACTAGAACGTAAGCGCCGGCCACACCAAGCACAACAGCGCCGGTACCGCATTCCGCTGCGCCCGACACCGTTTCCGCCAACGCCTGCAGGAGATGACGATGCCCGACGTCCTGGTGCAGGGCGCCCTCGCCGCGCTCGACAGCGCAATCGCGAGCCTGTTGCCATCCACCGTGCCGGGCGGCATGACACGGACCGTGCGCGTGGAGCCGCGCCACATCCGTCCCCTGGGCCTCGGCGGCTACGTCGGCAACCATCTCGAACCTGATGCCGGGCGCTTCGGCCGCCGCGTGCAGGCACGGCTCTCCATCGCCGTCACCGGCGGCAACGACACCGCCGCGCGCACCTACGTCGCCGGCCTGGGTACCGAGCTGCTCTGCCTGTCGCGCAGCGAACGGCTGGCGCGCGGCGTGCAGCGCCTCGACCGCCTGCCCGCCGAGGATCCGCGCACGCTCGCCTTCGACGTCGACTTCGAATTCATCAGCACACCCAGCACAGGAGAGGGCGTGATCACCGATCTCGTCCTCGACATCGAGCCCGACGGCTGAACGCCCGGGGTCGAAAACCGCATGGCGCGGCGCACGCGACATGCATCGGCAATGCCCCGCGCGGGGCGAACGGACTCCCCAGCGGGGATCGAAGGAGCGGGCGATGGAAGAGAACTTTGCGGAACAGATCGTTCCCGGCATATTCATCCGGGTCCAGGCCGAGGGGCTGATCGCGCCCAAGGGCGTGAGCTTCGGCAACGTCGGCATCATCGGCACGGCCGCGGCGGCCGAGGGCGTCACCAACGCCATCGGCCAGACCCACATCCTCGGCAGCATGGAGGACGCGGCCAAGCTCTACGCCCCGTCCGACGCGCTCGCCACCGGGGCGCAGAACCTGATGCGTGCGCTGGCGCTGCTGTTCGGCAACGGCGCCCGCACCGTCTATGCGCGGGCGGTTGCCGCCGGCGCCGACCAGACCGCCTTCGCCAATGCCGCGGCCGAGCTGCTCAAGGAGACGGTCAACATCCTGATCGCCCCCGAACTCGCCACCGCCACCGCGCTGCAGGTGCTGCCCTCGGCGACCAACACCGCCGAAGGCGACGGCAAGGACATGATCACCGTGGTCGGCTCGGACGCCGCCAGCGTCACCGACATCGCCGCCCAGGTGGCGGCCAACAAGCGCGTGGTGCTGGTGACCCCGGGCGTGCGCACCTACGACCCGGCGGCCGGGGCGATGGTCGACCTGCCCGGCAACTACACCGCCGCCGCGGTCGCCGGCCTGATCGCCAGCCTGGCGCCGCAGGCCAGCCCCACCAACAAGGTGCTGCCCGGCGTCACCCAGCTCACCACGCGCTACAGCTACGGCCAGCTCAAGTCGCTGCTGCAGGCCAACGTCTGCCCGCTCGAGGTCCGCCAGGGCGTGCGGGTGGTGCGCGGCATCACCACCGAGGGCGAGGCCTTCTCGCAGATCACCACCCGGCGCATCGTCGATTTCGCCAAGGCGGGCATCCGCCAGGTCGCCAACCCCTTCGTCGGCCGGCTCAACAACGAGCGCGTGCGCACCGCGCTGCACGGCGCGCTCGACAGTTTCCTGACCACCATGGTGGTGGATGAGGCCCTCACCGGCTACCAGCTCGAGGTCAAGGCCACGCGCGCCGACGAGATCGCCGGCCGCTGCATCGTCAATGTGGCCATGCAGCCCACCTTCAGCATCGACTACATCCGCGTGACCCTCGCGCTGTCCTGAACACGCAGGTAAGGAGACCGACATGCCATCTGCCGCCAACCAGAACGTCTACACCGGTGCCGACGGCACCATCCTGCTCGCCCCCGCCGGCGACGGGCCCGAGGGTTCGGCCGCCGGCGCCGTGATCGAGGGCAACGACCTGATCCAGGTCGGCCGCGTCACCGGCGTCACCGTCCAGGTCAGCTCGGCGATCCGCCCCTTCCACGAGATCGGCCAGCGCTACGCCAGCGAGCTGCGCTCGGGCAACGTCAGCGTGAGCGGCCACATCGACCGCGCCTGGCTCAACGGCGCGCTGCTGCGCCTGCTGCTCGGCGAGGCGGCCGACCAGCGCCCGCGCAGCTCCTGGGTGCAGCCGGCGTTCAACATCACGCTGATGGCCGAGAACGCCGCCAGCCCCGGCACCAAGTCGATCGTCACCCTGCACGACGTCAAGCTCGAGCAATGGAACCTCACCATGCCCGAGGACGACTTCGTCATGGAAGGCGCCGACTTCCAGGCGCTGTACGTGACCGTCCGCGACGAACGGGGCTGAGCCGATGAGCATGGCAGCGGAGGCGCGCGCGCAGGAAGCCCGCGCGGCGCCCGAGGCCTACCTCGGCGCCGACGAGCTGCTCGCCGGGAGCGCCGCGACCTATGACATCGAGGTCCCGGCGGCATTGATCGAGCCCGCCCGCAGCGGCTTCGCCGGGAGGGTGCAGATCCGCCCGCTGACCGTGCGCGACCTGCAGCTGATCAGCCGCGCCGCGCGCGACAGCGACAGCCTGGCCGGCGCGCTGATGGTACATGCGGCGCTGCAGGTGCCCGAGCTGTCGCTGCCGCAGGTGTCGGCGCTTCCGATCGGGCTGATGGAGTTCCTGCTCGCCGAGGTCAACCGCGTGAGCGGGCTCGCCGTCGCCCCCGCCGCGCTGGAAGAGGCCGCCGAGCAACCCATCGCACGCGCCGCCCACGTGCTCGCGCGCGAGTTCGGATGGACGCCGCAGCAGATCGGCGAACTCACCCTCGGCCAGATCCTGCTCCACCTGCAGATGCTGCGCGAGGAGGGTGGCCGCCATGGCTGAACCACGCCAGCTCGCGGCCGCCCTTGCGCCCTTCCATGAGGCCAGCAAGCACCTGCAGGCGACGCAGGCGCGGCTGTCCGCGCTGCTCGCCGCCGTCACCGGCGTGGCCGTGGCGCGCACTGGCAATCTCGAGCGCCTGCCAACGGCGGCGCGCTTCAACCCCTTCGCCGTCGCGGTGCCCTTGAACCCCTTCGTAATGCCGAAATTCGTCGACGCAGCGAACGCCGCCGAAGCCGGCGCCAAGGCGCGCGGACGGCGCGCCGACACGGGCAAGCGGGCCGTGCCCACGGCCGCTGCCCCCCCTGGCGCAAACGCAGGGGCCGCCGCAGCCGGCGTGGCCAGCGCCGCGGACAGCCTGCGTCAGGCGCCGGGCCGGGCACGGGATCTCCCGCCGTCGGCCGCAGCGTGCGCCGCGGCCGCGCGCCCCGAGCCCGATCGCACACTCGCAGACACGGCCCGCTCCGGCGCCACTGCAGCGGCCGGCGCGGGCGCGTCTTCGGCGGGCACCCCGTCGGTCGGCGCGCTCATCGAGGCCTTGCTGCAACGCCACGCCGCCCCGGCCGCCTGCCCCAAGGCCGGCCGCACGCCCGCGCGCACGGCCCGATCGGGCGCCGCGGCAGCGGCCGGCGCGGCCGAGTCTTCGTCCGGCGTGCAGTCGGTCGGCAAACTCATCAATGCCGTGCTGCAAGGCCACACCGCCGCGGGGCCCGAGGCTGGCCGTACGCTCGCCAACGCGGCCCGCTCCGGCGCCACCGCAGCGGCCGGCGCGGGCAAGGCTTTGCCCGGCGCGCCGTCGGTCGGCGAACTCATCGGCGGCCTGCTGAAGCGCCAGCCGGCCCCGCGCCCGGACACCCGCCCGACGGCGAACGTGCAGCCCACGGCGAGCGCTGCGGACGCCGGCGCCTACCTGCAAGATGCCCACGACACGCTGCGCACCCTGGTCGCGCCGCTGTTCCTGCGCCCGCTCCCCGACACCGGCGCCGGCCCTGCGGAGGCGGGCGCGCAGCGCGCATCGGAACGCCTGCCGCTGCTGCGCGCACCGTCCCGGCTGCTCGGCGCGGCAGCGCCCGGCACGCCGGCCACGGCCGCAGCGGCAGCCACTGCCAAGGCCTGGACAGCCGCCGCTGAACCCGCATCCGGCCAGTCCGCGGACGGCCCCGCGGACCTCGCCGCCGGCCTCGACCGCCTGCTGCGCGAGCAGGCCTGGCTCAGGGGAGTCGATCTGACATGAGCCTCACCCCCATGCTCGCCGACTGGGAACTGCCGCGCGTGACCCGGCTGGAAACGCTCGAGACGCGCGACTTCCTCGAGCTCCCCGTGCCGGGGCGCGCCGGCAGCCTGTTCCAGGACCTCGACCGCCGCCCGGCGCGCATCGTCATCGAGGGCTCGGTGTTCGGCAGCGAGGCCGGGCTCGAGCTGCTCAACGCGGTGCGCGAGAAATACCTCGCTGGCGAACCGATGACCTTCGTCTCCGACATCGCCACCGGCACCGACATCCAGTACGTGCTGCTGCAGCAGCTGCACGTGCAGGCCGAGGCCAGCGCGCCCGACCAGATCGACTACACGCTGTGGCTCACCGAGTCGCCCCCGCCGCCGCCGCCCACCGACGTGCTCGGCGGCATCGATACCGGCCTGCTCGATGACGCCGCCGGCCTGCTCGACCAGGCCATGGGCGCACTCGACGCGCTCGAGGCGCTCGGCAGCCTGCCGGCGATCTCCGACCCCACCGGGCCGCTGGCCGGCATCCTCGGCGACACCGCACCGGCGATCGGCCAGCTCGGCAGCATCGGCGCCGGCCTGCGCGGCTTGCTGGAGTGAGCGACCATGCCCGGACTGCTTGCACAACTCGACCTCAGCGCCTCCGGCGCCGACCTGTCGGCGATCGCGGGCGGCCTCGGCGGTGCCTTCGGCGATCTCGGCAAGCTGATCGCAAGCTGGCAGAGCGGCCCGCCGGGCGACTTCGGCAGCGCGCTGTCCGGGCTCGGCGGGCTGGCGGTGCCGCAACTCTTCGGCGGTTTCGAGTTCGGCGCCAGCTTCGGCAGCCTGCTGCCCAGCCTGCAGGGCGAGCTCGGCGGCCTCGCGCAGGGGCTGCAGGGCGACATCGCCGCCCTCCCCGGGCGCCTCGGCACCGACCTCCAGGCGGCCTTCGCGCCGCTGCTCGCGCGCATCGACCGGCTGCAGGCGCTGTTCGGCGGCGACTGGCGCTGCGGGCTCGGGATTGAAGCGGCCGCGGGTGATGGCGGCGGCGGCGGTGATGGCGGCGGCGGTGATGGCGGCGGCGGTGGTGGCGGCAGTGGCGGTGGCGGTGGCGGTGGTAGTGGCTCCGGCACACCCGCGGACAGCGCCGGCGCCCTGAGCGACGGCCAGGTCGCTGCCGCGCGCACGCTGATCGACACCCTGCCCGCCGACCTCAGCGTGCCCAGCCTGCTGCGCTGGGTGCATGCCCGCGTCGGCACCTTCCGCCCGGGCTATTTCCAGCTCCGCTCGCTGCCCATCCTCGACGACCTGCGCGATCCGCTCGACACCCTGATCCGCTGGGACGACGCCGACGCCGCCGCGGTCCGGGCCGAGCTGGTGCAGACGGTGACCCAGCTCGACGCGCTGATCGCCGCCAACACCCGGGGCTGCATCGACCGCGCGCTGCCGCCCGCCGACATCGCCGCGCAGTCCGGCGTCGCCGTCGGCACCGCCGCTCGCAGCTTCGTGGACGCGATGAACGCTCTCGCCACCGCGGTGCAGGCCGGCAACGCCGCGAGCGCGGCCGGCGCGCTCGGCACCGCGCAGACCGCGCGCACCGCGCTCGCCAGCGAAAACGCCGCCGCGCTTGCGGCCGCCGCGGTCGACGCGCGCAGCCGCCTGGCGTCCCGCCTGGTCGAACTGCCCGGCGCGCTCGACGCCGGCCTGTGCCGCACGCTGGTGCTGCTGCAGCCGCGCGCGAGCTTCGCCGACCTCACCACGGGCATCAGCGGCCTCGCCGTCCCCGCGCTGCCCGCCGACGCCTTCGCCCCGCTCACCGCGCTGATCAATGACGTGCGCGATCGGCTGCAGTCGGTGCTCGACCTGCTCGACATCGGCGCCGTCAGCGACCCGATCACCGAGGCGCTGGATGGCGCCCGCGACGCGATCGCCGCCGTCGAGCAGCAGCTCGCCGGCCTCGGCGCCAGCGCCGAGCGCGCCTTCGACGACGCCCGCAGCCAGCTCCAGGCGCTCGACCTCGCCAGCCTGCAGCAGCAACTCGAAGCCGCGCTCGAGCAGGCGGTCGCCACCATCGAATCGGCGCTGGCGAGCGCACTGTCGCCCGCCACCTCGGCGCTCGGCGAGGCCTTGCAGGCGGCCGACGCGGCGATGGACGCGATCGATCCGGAGACCCTGTCGGAACCGCTGCGCCAGATCCTCGAGCCGATCGCCAACCTCACCCAGCAGGGCGAGGTCGCCGACCTCATCGGCCTGCTCGAGCAGATCAAGCAGCTCGCCGAATCCCTGCCGCGCATCTCCTTCGCCCCGGTGGCGGACGAGGTGATCGGCGCGATCGGCGAGCTCGAGGGCGTGCTGCGCGCGATCGACCCCGCCACGCTGCCCGCCCCCGGCCCCGACCTGATCCGCGAGGCCATGGGCGTGCTGCCGCAGTCGCTGGTGCCGCTCACCGACCCGCTGGTGGTCGAGCTCGAGGTCCAACTCGACGGCAGCCCGGTCGAGCTGCTGCTGCAGATCAAGGCCCTGCCCGAGCAGGCACGCGAACGCCTGCTCGCGCTGTCGCCGCGCGCCGCGCTGCAGCCGCTGCTGGCCGAGCCCTACGGCGCGGTGCGCGACGGTCTGGCCGCGTTCAGCCCGACGCAGTGGCTGGAAGAGGCCGACCGCGCGCTCGCCGACGCCCGCCAGCGCCTCGGCCGCCAGCTCGACGTCGCCGCCGTGCTGCAGCCGGCCGCGCAGGCCCACGCGGCGCTGATCAAGGAACTGGAAAAACTGCGCCCGTCCACGCTGCTCAAGCCGCTGACCGACGCCGTGCGCGGCGCGCTGCAGGGGCTGGATGCCGCGGTGCCCGCCGGCGAGCTGGGCGATGCGCTCGGCGGCGTGCTGGCGCGCGTGCGCAGCTTCGGCAAGACGCTCGACAGCGCACTCGAGGTTGCCGACCACCTGGTCGACAAGCTCGGCGCGCTCGGCGACGCCGGCAACCAGCTCGACGCCTGGCTCGACGGCGTACTCGCCAAGGTCCCCGAAACCGCCAGCGGCGAGCTCGCCGACGCCCTCCAGGCCCTGCGCACCACTGCGCTTTCCGCCAGCGCCGACGCCCTGCGCACGCGCTGGACCAGCGCCCGCAACACCCTCACCGCCGCGCTCCCGGCGGCCGGTGCCGACACCCTGCTGCGCGAGCTCGCGCTCGCCCGCAGCCGCATCCGCGGCGGCCTGGGCGCGCTGCCGCCGGCCGACGCCAATGCCATCTCCACCTTCCTCGACGCCCCCGCCACGCGCGCCGCCGAGGACGCGCTGATCGCGCTCGCCGCTCTCGAGCGCCGCCTGGCCGAGACCGACGCCCGCCTGGCCACCCTCCTCGACCAGCTCGGCGCGCGCTTCCCCGGCGCCGACGGCCCCTTCGGCCCGCTGCTGCCCGGCAGTCCGGCGCTTGTCCGGCAGTGGGTGCGCGAGGCGCTGATGCGCCAGTTCGGCCAGCCGCTGGTGCTCTTCCTCGACAGCCTGAAGCTGCTGGCGGCGCTGCTGCAGACCGCCGCGGCCGCGCTGCACGACCTGGTCGATGCGCTGCAGGCCAAGCTCGACGAACTGCTCGCCGCGCCGCAGGCGCTCGCCGACCTGCTCGCCGACATCGAGTCGCTGACCGACCGCATCGCCGGCCTCGACCCCGGCCTGTACGCCCAGCAGGTGGACACGCTCTACGCCGAGCTGCTCGCCGAGCTGCGCGCGCTCGACCCCGCCAGCCTGCGCCAGCCGCTGGAGGCCGCGCGCGACCGCCTGCTCGCGCGCATCTCGCTCGACACGGTGATCCCGCCCGCGCTGCGCGCCCAGCTCGATGCACTGCATCAGGACCTGCAGGCCAAGGTCGGCGCGCTCGACCCCGACCCGCTGCTGCTGCAGCCGCTCGACGAGACCTGGCGGGCGACGGTGGAGCCGCTGGTCGCCGCGCTCGACATCAGCGTCTCGATCCAGCTCGTCATCGACTGGGTGCACAGCCTGCCGCCCGAACTGCGCGTGCAGATCGGCCGCGTCGACCAGGCCTATGCCGGGCTGCTCGCCAGCGCGCCCGGCGGTGGCGGCGCCTCGGCGAGCGCCAGCGTCAGCGTGGGCAGCTAGGAGAACAGGATCATGCTCGGCTCCCTCCTGATCCAGCCACAGATGCTCGCCCGCATGCAGGGGCGCGGCGTGGGCGACGAGATGGCCGACGAGATCGTCGCCATCGCGCACCAGCTCTGCCTCGACCCCGCCGCGGCCGAAGCCGTGCTGCCCGCCTTCCAGGCCGCCGGCCAGCGCTTTGCCGATGCGCTCGTCGCGCGCCTCGGCCCGCGCCTGCCGCAGGCGCTCACCGAGCTGCGCGGCCTGGTCGAACCGGTCACCCAGCCCATCGCCAGCCTGGCGACCGGCGCCCCTGCGGGCTCCGGGCCAGCTTCGACCGCCGAACTGCTCGAACGCCTCGCTGACGGCCTCGAGCGCCTGGCGCCGATCGCCGGCCTGCTCACCGACGCGCAGATCCGCAGCACGCTGCAGCGCGCCCAGCGCATCCTCACCGACACGCTCGGCCTCTCCCAGGCAGGCTTTCGCGCCGACTTCCTGGTGCTGCTCGGCGAGGTGCGCGCCGAGCTGCGCACCCACCCCGCGGGCGCCAGCCCGCAGGTGAAGGCGGTGCGCGAGGCCTTCGCCTGCCTGCTCAGCCGCCTCGAGCGCGACGTCTATCCGCGCTTCCCGACGCTCGACCTCGACCTCGACCGCCTCGCCGGCATCCTCATCCGTGCGCTGCGCGACACCCCGCTGCCCGCGATCTCGGGCCAGGCCGAATGCCTGCTCGGGCGCATCGTGGCGGGGCTGCGCGTGCGCGCCGAGTTCGCCCGCGCCGCCGCGGTCGAGGCCCCTGGCGGGCTGCCGCGCGCGGCCATCCCCGCCGCCGCGAGCCCGGCCGCCACCGCGCGCGGCTCCCGCAGCCGCGGTGCGCGCTCGACCGGCGTGCCGCCGCGCAGCCAGGACGGCCAGTACTGCTGGTATGCCTCCTGGCTCTATGCGCGCCACCGCCAGGGCTTCCAGAACGGCTTCGGCACCGGCCTGCTGCAGAACATCACCCCCGGCTACCCGGGCGACGAGGTGTGGCTCACCACCGACCAGAAATGCCTGGTGCTGCGCCGCGCCACCGT
>JAREIX010000048.1 GCA_029286945.1 Thauera sp.
GTCGAGCACGTGGTCCTCGCGCACGTAGCCGTGGGCGAGCACGTAGTCGCCCAGGTGCTGGCTGTTGCGCAGCCCGGCGCAGTGGCCGAGCATGATCCATGCATGGGGGCGGAGCACCGCGATGTGGTCGGTGATGGTCTTGGCGTTGGCCGGGCCGACGCCGATATTGACCATGGTGATGCCGGCGCGGTCGCCGCGCACCAGGTGGTAGGCCGGCATCTGCGGCAGGCGCGGCGGCGGGTTGCCCTCGGCGTCCTCGAGCTGCGGCGCGAGATCGCTGCGACGGGTGAGGACGTTGCCGGGCTCGACGAAGGCCTCGTAGCCGTGGCCGGAGGCGGTGTCGGCCATCAGCTCGTGGCCGAGGCGGATGAACTCGTCGATGTAGAACTGGTAGTTGGTGAACAGCACGAAGTTCTGGAAGTGCGCCGGCCGCGTGCCGGTGTAGTGGCGCAGCCGGTGCAGCGAGTAATCCACCCGCGGCGCGGTGAACAGCGCCAGCGGGTGCGGCTCGCCCGGGCCGGGCTCGAAGGTGCCGTTGGCGATGCCGTCGTCCATGGCGCCCAGGTCGGGCAGGTCGAAGTGGTCGCGCAGCAGGCGGCGGCGCTCGGGGCCGAGATGGCCCTCCAGATAGTCGTGCTCGGGCAGGGCGAAATGCACCGGAATCGGCTGCGTGCTGGTGCCCACCTGCAGCGCCACGCCGTGGTTCTCCACCAGCAGGCGGAACTGCTCCAGGTAGTAGTCGGCGAACAGGTCGGGCCGCGTCAGCGTGGTCTCGAACACGCCCGGGCCGGCGACGAAGCCGTAGGACAGGCGCGAGTCGGCGCGCGCCACGGTGTCGGTGCGCACGCGCAGCAGCGGATAGCAGGCGCGCACGTGGCGGCCGATGTCGGCGCCGTCGACGTAGTGCTGCAGCCCGCGGCGCAGGTGGTCGACCGCGAGGTCGTAGATCTCGTGCACCCGGGCCAGCGCCGCCGCCGGCTCGGCGAAGTCCTCGACCTCGAAGTGGGGGGCGTGGCCGTTCATGGGGTGTCCGTGGTTCAGGCGCGCGCGAGCATGCGATTCACCGCCGCGAGGTGCTCGGGCTCGTTGTGGCACATGCCCTGGAAGGCGGCGCACAGGTCGAGGAAGTCCTTGAGCTCCATGCGCTGCGCCATCTTCATCAGGCGCTTGGTCAGGCGCAGCGCCTTCGGCGGCTGGGCGGCGAAGCGGGCGGCCATTTCGTGCGCGCGCGCCAGCAACTGCTCGGGCTCGACCACCTCGAGCACGATGCCGAGCGTCCTCGCCTCGTCGGCGCCGACGATGCGGCCCGACAGCGTGAGCTCGAAGGCCTGTTGGTAGCCGATCAGGCGCTGCATGAACCAGGCACCGCCGTCGCCCGGGATGATGCCCAGATTCAGGAAGGTCTCGCCGAACTTCGCCCGGGTCGAGGCGATGCGGATGTCGGCCATGTTGGCGAGGTCGAAGCCGGCGCCGATCGCCGGGCCATTGACCGCGGCGATGATCGGCACCTCCACCGCCTGCAGCGCCAGCGGGATGCGCTGGATACCGCGGCGGTAGCGGGTGGCGACCTCGGCCACGTCGCCGGCGAAGTCGCCGCCGCGCGCGGCCATGTCCTTGACGTTGCCGCCGGCGGAGAAGGCGGAGCCGTCGCCGGTGATGACGAGCACCGAGACCTCGTCGCAGGCGTTGACCCATTCGGCCACATTGACGATGTCGTCGATCAGCGCGGTGCCGGTGAGCGCGTTGCGCACGTCGTCGCGCGCCAGCGTGAGGGTGGCGACGCGGTCGTCGAGTTGCAGGCGGGCGTCGTGGACGGTGGGCAGGGTCATCGTGCGGTCTCCTTGATCGTATGCCGGGTGGCGCATTCAGCGCGGCGTCTTGAGCGGATCGGGCAGTTTCAGGGTACCCGAATCGGAGAAGCGCATGCCACCGAGCAGGCCGCCGGCGAGCCTGCCACGCAGCGCGTAGGGCACCTCGGCCTTGCTGCCGTCGGCGCCCTCGATCACGCCGAACGCCTGGCGCACCACGGCGATCGCCGACACCGACACCGGGATCTCGATCAGCGCCTCGCCGAAGCGCGCCACGCTGCCGCTGCGGTCGCTGACGCCGCTGGCGAAGGGGCGGCCGTTGAGGTCGAGGTCGAGCGCCAGGCCGTCGAAGTCGATCGCGGTTTCGTTGGGGTTCTGCACCCGCAGCTTGACCTTGAAGCGCATCTCCATGCCCTCGCCCGGGAGGGGCTCGAGGCCGACCACGTTGATGCGCACCGGCTCGCGCTGCACCAGGCTGGCGCAGCCGGCGAGCACGAGGCTGGCGAGCAGGAGGATGAACAGCGCGGCGAGGGCGCGCGCCTGGTGGAAAGGCGGCTGGCGATCGATGTGGCGCATGGCGTGGCTCCTGAGCGAGGGGGCAGCGGCGGGCGCAGCAGGCGGCACCCGTCGCCGCATTCTAACTGCCCCGCCAGGCCGTCCGCCCCGTCCGCCACCCATCCGCATCACCGGGGAATGCGGGCCGCGCCTTGCATTTTGAATTGTGCCCGGAGCGGGTCTATACCGGATGCACGGGCCGTCGTCGACGGCCGGGCCGGGTGGGATGCAAGCGCCCGTATCCTGCCCGATGCCAGCCCGTGAAGCCCGCACATCGTCATCCCATCCTCCTCCAGGAATGCGACCTCATGGCTGCCCCGATGGCCGAGCCTGCCGCCGAAGTGTTGCGTTTCGCCCTGCTGCCTGCGGACGTCGCGAGCGGGCGCGTGCTCGCGCGCTACGGCGAGCTGGCGCTGGTGGCGGTCACGGGGCCGGCGCCGCCGCAGGCGTGGGCGAGCTGGACGGACCTCGACCCGGTGGCGGTCAATGGCGTGGCGCGGGTGCTGCCGCCGGGCGTATTCGTGCCCGGCGAGGGGCCGCGCTGCATCCTGCGCTTTGCCGGTCCGCTCGCGCCCGCGTGGCGCGAAACCCTCGCCGCGCTCGGCTGGGCGCCGCGCTTCGACTGTCCCCCGTTCGGCGTCTGCGCCGACATCGGCCCCGACCTCGATGCGCTGCGCGCGGCCCTGCCGGCCCTGCGCGCGATCGGCCCCTACGCGGCGCAGGACTGCGCGCGCGCCGGCTCCGGGCGGGTCGATGCGCTGCCGCAGACCTTCGATGCGGTGGCCTTCACCGAGGCTGATCGCGCGCGCCTCGAGCAGGCGTTCGCCGACGCCGGCCTGCAGGTGGTGGAGAGCAGCCGCTACAAGCTGCGCGTGGTCGGCGCAGGCGACGCGGTCGGGCGCCTGCGCGATGCGGTGGGGGTGAAGATCGCCGATCCGGGCGCGCTGCCGCGTATCGCCTCGGCCTCGCTCGGGCTCGCGATCGGCGTGGTGCCGGCATCCGCTGCGGCCAATCCTGCCGACGAAGATCCGGCGGGCACCGGCGAGCTGATCGCTTTTGCCGACACCGGCCTGGGCACCGGCGACCCTGGCGCGCCGCATCCCGACTTCGCCGGTCGGGTGCACGCCATCCACAGCTGGCCGGTTGCTGCCGGCTGGGCAGCCTTCGTGCGTGCGCCCGGGGCCGACGACGGCGGCGCCGACCGCGGTACCGGGCACGGCACGCATGTCGCCGGCCTGGCGGGTGGCGACGGTAGCATGAGCGCGGGGCGGCTGCGCGGCATCGCGCCGGGTGCGCGCATCCTGATGCAGGCCATCGAGCAGTACATCGAGCCGCTGCCGGCCTGGCGCAGCCAGCTGCCGCCCGGCTTCTACCTCGCCGGCCGCCCGCTCGACCTGCGCGAGCTGCTCGCGCAGGCGCGCGCCGCCGGTGCGGCCATCCACGCCAATGCCTGGGGCGTGGAGGCCGCCGGCGCCTACACCGACGACAGCTGGGAGTGCGACCATTTCCTGCGTGAGCATCCCGAGTCCTTGCTGATCTTCGCCGCTGGCAACGCCGGGCGCGACCGCAACCGCGACGGCCGCGTCGATGGCGGCACGCTGCATGCGCCGGCGAGCGCCAAGAACGTGCTCAGCGTGGGCGCCACCGAAGGGCCTGACGCGGGCGTCGGCCTGCGCGGCGGCTGGGCGGCGCTCGACGCGGCGGGCACGCGCTTTCCCGATCCCGCCCAGCGCGCGGCGCCGGTGTCGGGCAACAGCGAGCGCCTGGCGCTGCTGTCGAGTTGCGGGCCGACCCTCGACAGCCGCATCAAGCCCGAGCTGTGCGCGCCCGGCACCAACCTCGCCGCGCCGCGCAGCAGCGCGACCTCCGCGCGCGGCTGGGGGCTGGCGAACCCGCTGCCCTGGTACCAGTACCTGGGCGGCACCTCGATGGCGACCGGCGTGGTCGCTGGCGCGGCGGCCGTGCTGCGCCAGCGCTGGCGCCAGGCGCTCGGCCACGCCCCGGGGGGCGCGGCGCTGAAGGCGCTGCTGATCCACGGCGCGCAGCCGGTGCGCCGGCGCGACGGCAGCGGCGAGGAGGACCGCCACTGCGCCGGTTTCGGCCGCCTGTGGCTGGCCGCCAGCCTGCCGGGTGCGGACGGTCCGGTGCTGGTCGAGGATCCGGCCGGCCTGGCGACCGGCGGCCTGCACGAGATCGCCTGGCAGGGGCCCGGCCGCCTGCGCGCGGTGCTGTGCTGGTACGACGCGCCGGGCGAGACCCTGGTCAATGATCTCGACCTCGTGCTGCTCGACGCCGGCGGCGCGCTGCGCGCCTGGGGCAACCACCCGGCCGGCGGCAGCGGCAGCCCCGACCGGCGCAACACGGTCGAGTGCATCGACCTCGAGCTGGAGGCGGGGCGGTGGACCTTGCAGGTGCGCGGCGTGAACGTGCCGCTCGGGCCGCAGCCCTGGGCGCTGGCGATGAGTCCGGGCGCCGGCCAGCCGGTCGCGCCGGAACCGCCCGCGCCGGAACCCGGCACGCCCGAATCGCCGTCTCAACCGCCCTCCGAGCCTCCGCTGCAGCCCCCGCCCGGACCCGCACCGGGCCCCGAGCCCGGACCGACACCCGGACCCGCGCCGAAGCCCGACCCGGACGCTGGCACGTCCGCGCCGCGCTGGCGGCTCGCGCTGCCGTGGTCGGCGATCCGCGGCGTCGGCGCGGCGCGGGCGCGCAGCCTGGATGCCGCGCTGCCCGGCGGCGTGGCCGCCTTGTGCGCTGGCGTGCCGGCGGACGGCGCGCTGGTCTCCCTGCCTGCCGCGCTGCGGCGGCAGCTCCAGGACCTGGCCGCCTTCGTCAGCGTCCCGCCGCCGGCGGTGGCGGCGCTGGCGCGGGCGTCTGCGGACCGTCGTCTGCTCGACGGCCCGCCCGGCGGGGTCGACGCAGGCGACTGGCAGGCGCTGGTCGCTGCGCTCGCCCCCTTGCTCGATGCGCTCGACCGCAGCGTCGCGCGCACGCTCAGCGGCGAAAGCCTGTTCCGATGAACCACCCAAGAGGAGTGCATCATGGCTGACAACACCGAAAATCCGGGCAAGGCCAAGCCCACCCGGACCCGTTCGGCCGGCGCCACCCCGCCGGCCGTTGCCGTACCCGAGGGCAGCATCCTCTCGGCGGATGCGCTCGTTGCCGGCGGTGTCGGCGGCGCGCTCGCGCTCGAGGCCGACGTCTCGGGCGAGCTGGCACAGATCGCGCCCAGCTTCGGCGACATCCTGGCCTCGATCGGTCGCGGCGTCGCCGACTCGCAGAGCGCGCTCGACCGCGGCCTGGTCAGCACCGCCACCACGCTGTCGCAGGCCAACATCACCGTGGTCACCGACGTCGTGCAGGAGCTCAACGACGACGGCCTGCCGGTGCCCTCGGCGACCCAGCTGGTGACCCAGAACGTGTCGCTGATCAACTTCGTGCGCCCCACCGCTCACCAGTGGAGCCACGTCGCGCTACGCATGGACATGACCGTGGGCGCGGTCGACAACGAGCGCGGCATCACCGTCACCAGCAAGAGCGACAGCAGCCGGGTCGCCAACGTCGGCCTGTTCTTCGGCTTCCTCGGCATCGGCGTGTCCTCGTTCAAGCGCAACTCCACCTTCCGCAAGGAGGAGTCGGACTTCGAGTCCAACTGGGCCGAGGGCCGCGTGGTGATGGATGCGCTGCTGCAGCCGCGCGACGTCGAGGGCTTCGATCCGCCGGCCGAAGTGACGATCGGGCCGCAGATCTTCCTCGCGCTCGGCAGCGTGCAGGAGACGCTGACCTCGGGCGTGGTGACCGCGCGCTCGACCGACATCGTGATCACCGTGCGCAAGGCCGACGGCTCGGTCAATCCGGCGGTGGCGATCGACGTCGATCCGGGCCCCTTCGACCTGTCGTTCGCCACCACCGACGGCTTCACCGGCAACACCACCAACGCCAGCGGCCAGTGCCGCGTCACGCTGTCGCGCAACATTCCCAGCCCGCTGTTCCAGCGCCGCGCGCGCGGCACGGTGACCGCGACCCTGGGGCAGATCGAACGCAGTCTGAGCGTGTCGCTCTGAGCGACCGCAGGACAAGGAGAAACCATCATGCCTGACCTGCTTCCTTCCCTCGCCACCGTGCTCGCCGAGGACGCCAACGTCGCCGACGAGCTGCGCGGTGCCGGCATTGCCTTCGGCACCCTGGTCGAGCGCACCGGCGCGGCCGTGGCCGCCACCCAGCTGCAGCTCGACACCTCGAGCGCGGCGACGGCTTCGGCGCTGGCCTCGACCCTGGTGAACGTGATCGCCGTGCGCGAGCGCGTGTTCCGCGACGACGGCACGCTCGACCACGTCACCAACCATGTGCGCCCGCTGCCGCTGATCAGCTTCATCGACCCGGTGTTCTACCAGTGGACCAGCGTGCGCCTGCAGGGCGAGTTCTTCGCGCGCGAGTTCGCTGCCTCGTCGGAGAGCTCGAGCACCAGCACATCGTCGGACTCCGGCCTGTTCGGCTCCGGCCTGTCGATGGTGCTGGGGCCGGGTTTCCTGCGCGGCGGCAGCGCTTCCAGCTCGCGCACCACCGAGGCGGAGGTGACCACCGACGTCTCGCTCGGCCGCATCCGCGCCAGCGCCCTGCTCGAGCCGCGCGACGACGTCGGCATTCCGAAGCCCAACCAGGTGATCCGCGGCCCGCGCCTGGCGTTGATCCAGGGCGAGATCGCCGACGACATCGACGGTGACGCCGTGGTCGGCCGCACGATGAGCATGCTGCTGCAGTTCACCCGCCGCGACGGCACCGCGATCGTCGGCAAGGCGCTGTCGATCGAGACCTCGGGCGTGCCCTGGCGCCACCTCGGCACCGGCGTCACCAATGCGGCCGGGCAGATCCAGATCGAGCTGCGCCGCGACTTCCTCGACGAGGACGCCGACACCACGCCGGCGAACTTCATCATCACCGCGCGCATCGGCTTGGTCAGCAACTCGGTGACCGTCACCTTCTGAGCGGGCGAAGGGGGCGGCCAGGTGGCCGTCCCCCGCCCGCAGGAGCCCCCATGAACACGACGCTTCCGGCCGGCGCGCTCGCCAGCCAGCAGGCGGTGGAACTCGGCGAGCTGCTCGCCAGCACGGTGGTGTCGGTGGCCGAGGCGCAGGAAGGCCTCGACCGCCACGCCACGGCCCGCCTGGACGCCATGGAGCGCGGCGACGCCGACGCGCCGCGCGTGCCGCCGCTGTGGTACACCTTCACCGACGTGTCGCTCGAGGTCGCCTTGTCGGCCTCGGTGCAGCGCGCCACCGCTACTGCGCCGGCGCAACTGATGTCGCGCCCGGTGGACCCGCGCAACGTCAGCCTGTACGGCTACCAGGCCTCGAGCAGCCTGGTGGTGCGCGTTCGCCTGGCGCCGCGCGGCGCCATGCCGGACGTCAGCCCGGAATCCTGATCAACCCGTTCCCACCCGCCATCGCCCATGCCCATCGACCCCAAGGACCCCCGCATCGCCGCCGCCTCGCTGCTCGACCCGCGCCTGATCGACGCGATGCAATTCAAGCCGGTGGGCAGCTCCAGCCTGGTGAACCTCGACGGGCGGCTGGGCGTGTTCACCCCGGTCGCCGACGGCAGCGGTGGCGCCGACAACACCGAGGCGGTGATCGCCGCGCTGCGCAAGGAGCTCGCCCGCCTCGAGAGCGAGAACGCCGCGCTGCGCCGCCAGCTGGCCGAGGTCGAGGCCGCGCGCAAGCGCAGCCCGGACGACTTCGCGAGCGCGGTCGCGCACACCCTCGACACCCTGCAGCACAAGCTCGCGCAGACCACCAACCCGGTGAGCCGCTTCGCGGTGCGCGAGGTGGCGATCGACGCCCAGGTGACGGTGGACGTGTCGCCGCTGGGCACGCTCGAGTATCGCTTCGTGCGCCCCGAGGACGACATCGACCCGTCCAAGCTGTCGCGCATCCGCCTCGACCTGGTGCCGCTGCCGCGCGAGGACGCCGGCCTCAGCGCCGGGCCGGAGTTCAGCCCCTTTGCCGGCGTCGAGGACATCATCGGTGTCGGCGAGACCTGGCGCGGCGCGCTCAACCGCCAGCAGATCTACACCATCAACGACCTGCTGGTGGCCGGCTCGCGGCTCAAGTCGAGCGCCGAGCTTTCCGCGCTGGTCGGGATCGACCGTGAGCGGTTGGCCGAATGGATGGGCCACGCCGAGCTGCTGTCGGTGCGCGCGATCGATCCGCGTGCGGCCGACGTGCTGTGGGCGGTGGGCGTGCGCGACCTGGCGACGCTGGCAGGTGCGTCCGCCGAGGAAGTGGCCGCGAAGTACAACGACGAGGTCGCCCGCCGCGCGCAGAAGAACCTGGCGCCGATCGACGCCGCACAGGCGAAGGCCTGGATCGAGGCCGCGATCAAGTACAAGGGGCGGCCGCGCGAAGGGACGTGAGCGCCGGCTGCGCCGCGCGAGGACGGCGGCGGCCGCTTGGCCTGCCGAGTGGTGCCAGGCGGTGGTCCGATGGCGTGCGCGTGCGTCGGCGTGCGGCTACGGAGGAGGGGAAGGGAGCCGCAGGGTTCAGAACGCCGAGCCCGGCTGGCGCAGGAATTCGGCCTCGGCGGCGCGCGTCTCGCGCCCGAGCGCGGCGTTGCGATGCGGGAAGCGGCCGAAGCGCTCGATGATCTCGAGGTGGCGGCGGGCGTAGTCGAGGTAGCCGGCAAACGCCGGACGCTGCTCGGGTGTCACCTCGCCGGCGAGTGCGTCGAACAGGCGCACCGCCGCGCGCTGGTCGGCGAGCTCTTCGGAATGCTCGAGCGGCAGGTACAGGAACACGCGCTCGATCGGCCGCGCGTCGCGGTCGAGGCCGCGCGCGACCGCCTCCTTCGCCCAGCGCAGCGCGAGCACGTCGAAGGCGAAGGCCGCCGCCTGCCCGCGCCAGATGTTGCGCGGGAACTGGTCGGTGAGCAGGACCAGCGCCAGGCGTCCGCGCGGGCTGCGCAGCCAGTCGTCGAGTTCCCCCACCGCGGCGCGTCCGACCAGGGGCGCAAAGCGCTGACGGATCTCCGCGTCGACCGCGGGCTGCTTCTTCCACCACAGCGCCGACTGGCGGGCAATGATGGCGGCCTCGTCGTCCTCGTCGGCCGTGGCACCGAACCAGAAGGCGTGGATCGTGGCAGGCGTGTCCATGCGGGGCTCCGTGGGAACGGCGTGTGTGACCGAAGCATAGCCCAGCCGGCGCGCACGGTGCGCCGTAGGCGCGGCGGCTAACTGCGGGAGCGGTGGCCGCGCTGTAGGAGCGGCGCAAGCCGCGAGCTGTTCGAACGCTGGCGTCCAGTCCACGAATCCACGAACACCCGCGCGCGCGCGCCCCGATCCGGCGCCGCCGACGCGCGCAAATACGGCAATAATCGCCCATGCCCCGCGCCTCCACGTCGGCGTCCCCTGCCGCGCCCCCTCCATCCGCCCCGCTCTCCGCGCTGCGCGGCCTGCTGCCCTTCCTGCGCCCCTACCGCACGCGGGTGGCGCTCGCCTTCGTGCTGCTGTGCCTGGGCTCGGCCGCCATCCTGGTGGTGCCGCTCGCCTTTCGCGACCTGATCGACGCCGGCTTCGGCGGCGTGCCCGCGGGGGCTGCGGGAGCGGGCGGCGCGGTGCGCGCGGGCGGGCTGTTCGGCGCGCAGGGGCTCGATGGCCGCTTCGTCGCCCTCTTCGGCCTGGCGGTGTTCTGGGCGGCGGCGGTGGCGGCGCGCTACTACGTGGTGTCTTGGATCGGCGAGCGCGTCACCGCCGACCTGCGCAGCGCGGTGTATGCGCGCGTGCTGCGCCAGTCGCCGCAGTTCTTCGAGACCCTGCAGACCGGCGAGGTGCTTTCGCGGCTCAGCGGCGACACCACGCTGGTGCAGACGGTGGTCGGCAGCTCGGTGTCGATGGGGCTGCGCAGCCTGTTCCAGTTCGTCGGCGGCATGGTGATGCTGGCGGCGACCAGCATGCAGCTGTTCGGGCTGATCCTCGCGCTGATGGCCCTGCTCGCGCTGCCGATCGTGGTGATCGGCCGCCGCGTGCGCAAGCTGTCGCGCGAGTCGCAGGACCGCGTCGCCGACGCATCGGCGCTGGCCGGCGAGATCCTCAACGCCATGCCCACGGTGCAGGCCTTCACCCAGGAAGCGCGCGAGGCCGCGCGCTTCGCCGCGCGCAGCGAGACCGGCTTCCTGGCCGCGATCCGGCGCACGCGGGTCCGGGCGCTGCTGACCGCGCTGATCATTACCGCGGTGATGGGCACGATCATCTTCGTGCTGTGGATCGGTGCGCGCCAGGTGCAGGCCGGCACGCTGTCGATGGGCGAGCTCGGCGCCTTCCTGATCTACGCCGCGCTGGTCGCGGGCGGCGTGGGCACGCTGGCCGAGGTGTGGGGCGACGTGATGCGGGCGAGCGGCGCCACCGGGCGGCTGCTGGAGCTGCTGCACGCCGAACCGGCGATCCGTGATCCGGGCACGGCCGCGCCGCCCGCCAGCTTTGGCGCGGCGGACATCGAACTCGATCGCGTCGTGTTCTGCTACCCCGCCCGTCCCGGCGTGCGCGCGCTCGACGACGTCTCCCTGCGCATCGCGCCCGGCGAGAAGGTCGCGCTCGTCGGCCCGTCGGGCGCCGGCAAGACGACGCTGTTCCAGCTGCTGCTGCGCTACTACGAGCTCACCGACGGCTGCCTGCGCATCGGCGGTCGCGAGCTCCGCAGCCTGTCCTTGCACACGCTGCGTGCCGGGATCGCGATCGTGCCGCAGGATCCGGTGATCTTCTCGGCCAGCGCGCTCGACAACATCCGCTACGGCCGCCCCGAGGCCAGCGATGAGGCGGTGATCGCCGCCGCGCGCGCGGCCGCCGCCGACGAGTTCGTCGCCCGCCTGCCCGAGGGCTACGCCACCTTCCTCGGCGAGCGCGGCACGCGGCTCTCGGGCGGCCAGCGCCAGCGCATCGCGATCGCACGCGCGATCCTCAAGGGCGCGCCCATCCTGCTGCTCGACGAGGCCACCAGCGCGCTCGACGCCGAGTCCGAGATCCTGGTGCAGCGGGGCCTGGCGGCGGCGATGCAAGGGCGCACGACGCTGATCATCGCCCACCGCCTGGCCACCGTGCAGCAGGTGGACCGCATCGTGGTGCTGGACGGCGGGCGCATCGTCGAGACCGGCACGCCGGCCGACCTGCGCCGCCAGGGCGGGCTGTATGCGCGGCTGGCGGCGCTGCAGCTGGAGGGCTGATGCTCACGGCAGGGTGCGCTCGCGCAGGTAGCGCGGGAAGCGCGGCATTCCGGCGGGGGTGAGTTCGCGGTAGCGGTAGGTAACCAGTGCGCCGAGCGCGGGCGGGTTGGCGCGGATCGCGTCGCTGAGGCCGCTGCCGATGCGAAAGCGGCGGCCGTCGGCCGCCTCCACCCGCAGCGCGCCGACCTTGCCCTGCAGCCGGCCCTTGCCGGGGACGTAGCCCACCACGCGCGCCTCGGCGTCGAGCCAGGGGGTGAGCTTGAGCAGCGCTGCGCTGCGCCCGGGCTGCCAGTGCGCGTCGGCGCGGTGCAGCATCAGGCCTTCGCCGCCGGCGGCGATGGTGTCGTCGAGCAGGCGCTTGAGCGCGGCGCGGTCGGGCACGCGCTGTTGCGGCACCATCTGCAGCCAGGGCACCCCGGCGCTGGCGACGCGCTCGCGCAGCGCCTGCAGTCGGGCGCTGAAGTCGCCCGCGCCGGGCATGTCGAACAGCATGTAGCGTACCGCGCGCCAGCCGGGGTCCTGCGGGTCCTCGCGGCGGATGAGGCCGGAGAGTTCATCAAAGCGCCGCCGCCCCAGCCACAGCTCGCCATCGAGCGCGTGGGCGGGCAGGGCGGCGACGAACCACGCCGGGGCGACCATCTCGCGCCCGCTGCGAAAGCGCAGCCGCTGGCCGTCCCACAGCGCGCGCACGCCGTCGAGCTTCTCGCTGACCCAGTAGCCGACAGGGTCGACGGTGTCGTCGTAGCGCAGGGCGAGCATCGCGGCCGGCGCCACCGGGGGCGTGGCGCTCAGCGGCGCGGTCGCCGGATCGGCGTCGGCAGGCGCTTGCGCGAGAGCGCCGGGCGGCAACAGGGCGAGCGTCAGGACCAGCGCGTGCAAGGCGCGCGCGATGCCCTTGGAAATGGCGAGCGGAGCGCTCGCCTGCGGCAGGGGGTGGTCGCGGAGAGGCATGGCGGGCGCTGCAGAAAAATGACCAGGGCATTTTACGTGCAGTGGCCGCGCCTATCCAGCGTGGGTTTCAGGCGGGCGTGGAGGCGCCTGCCGGGCGGCGCTTCGGGCGGAACTGGCGGGTGTCGCGGTAGTAGCCGGCGCAGGCGTTGTCGGCCGTCACGCCCGGGATGCCGAGCAGCGGCAGCGGCGACAGGCTGCGCGGGGTGAGCGCGTCGATGTTGGCCGCGAGCCGGGCGGCGAGCCAGGCGTCGGTCTCGGCGAGCGCGTCCGCGGCGGGCAGCGCCAGCCAGGCGGGATCCACCACGCGGTACAGGGCCTTCGCGCACAGGCCGACGAAGGGCGCGCGCAGCTGGTCCCAGCTGCCGTGGCCGACGACGAGGAAGCGCGTGCTCTGCTGCAGGCGCGCGCGCCGCGTCCACAGCGCCTCTTCCCATTCGTGCGCGGCGAGCAGCGCGGGGATGTCGGCGTCGGCCGACACCACGACGATGCCGCACTCGTCGAACTGGGTCAGCGCGTCGCGGCGTGGTCCGCGCCCGGGCAGGCCGGCGGCGGCGCGGGCGTGGAGTTCGGCCAGGTGCAGGCGGTTGCAGGTGGCCTTGGTGCGCGGCCAGGCGCACCAGGCGAGCGCGTTGAAGAAGTCGTGCCAGTCGCCGGCGCGCGTGGGGACTTCGCCGCGCGCGAAGATGCGCGCCTCGTAGGCTTCCGCATCGCCCGCCGGCGGCACGAAGCGGATGCGCGCGCCGCCGCCGCTGCGTGCCGCGGGCGCGGCGGCGGCGAGCAGGGCGTCGAGTTCGGCGTGACCCGGCACCCCGGGCGCGGCGAAGCGGCCCAGCCAGGCGGCGATCGGCTCGAACAAGGCCTTGTCGGCAAAGGATGCGGGGATGGCGTCGGCGGGATTCATGAGCGCGATTGTGCCCGCGTGGCCTCGCAGCGGGCAGGGTCGGGGTGAGCCTGCTGCGGGTGCGTCCATGCGTCGCCGCCTTGGCCGTGTGCGCCGGCCGGGGCGAGTTCCCCGGCCAGCTGCGGCACCACCGCGGGCTTGTCAGCGCTCCAGCACGTAGGTCCCGGGCGCGGCGCACAGCGCCGGGTAGCGTTCGTCGGACGCCGGCCGCGCGGCGACGAGTTCGCCCGCGCGTGGCTTGAGCCAGGCCATCCAGTCCTCCCACCAGCTGCCCTCGACCAGCTCGGCGCGCTCGCGCCAGTGCTGCGAACGGTCGGCGCGGTGGGCGGTGCCGGCGCGGTAGTGGCGCTTGGGCGGCGTCACCGGCGGATTGACTATGCCGAGGATGTGGCCGGAGCTCGACAGCACGAAGCGCTTGTCGGCGGCGACGTGGTGCAGGGTGTGGAAGGTCTGCGCCCAGGGCGCGATGTGGTCGTCCTCGGCGGCCACCGCGTACAGCGGCTGGCGGATGCGGCGCAGGTCGATCGGCTGGCCGGTTACGGTGAGCGCGTCGGGCTGGATCAGTCGGTTGTTGAGGTAGAGCTCGCGCAGGTACCAGGCGTGCATGGCATAGGGCATGCGCGTGGTGTCCATGTTCCAGAACAGCACGTCGAAGGCGGGCGGCGCTTCGCCGTACAGCCAGCCCTGCACCACGTAGTGCCAGATCAGGCTGTTCGAGCGCAGCAGGCGGAACGAGGCCGCCATGTCCTTGCCGTCGAGGTAGCCCTGCTTCGCCATCTGCTCGGTAAGGTGGTCCACCGTCTGCGCGTCGATGAAGACCTCGATGTCGCCCGGCTTGTGGAAGTCGACCAGGGTGGTGAGCAGCGTCCAGTCGCGCACCGGCACGGCGTCATCGCCGTAATGCCGCGCCGCCCACGCCATCCAGGTGGCGAGCGCGGTGCCGCCGATGCAGTAGCCCACGGCGTGCACCTTGTCCGCGCCGCTGAATTCGCGCGCGACCTGCACGATGGCGCCGATGCCCTCGGTGAGGTAGTCGTCGAAGCGCACGTCGCGCATCGCGGCGTCGGGGTTCTTCCAGCTCGTGATGTAGACGTCCAGGCCCTGGTCGAGCAGGTAGCGCACCATGCTCTTCTTCGGGTTGAGGTCGAGGATGTAGAACTTGTTGATCCACGGCGTGACGATGACCACCGGCTCGGCGTGCACCTGCGGCTGCGTCGGCGCGTAGTGGATGACCTCGAGCAGGCGGTTGCGGAAGATGACCGCGCCGGGCGTGGTGGCGAGGTTGTCGCCGACCTTGAAGCCATCCGGGTCGGTCATGCGCACGTTGCCGGCCTGCAGGTCGGCGAGCATGTTGCGCCAGCCCTGCATCAGGCTCTCGCCGCGGCTGTCGATGAACTTCCTCAGCGCGATCGGGTTGGTCAGCAGGGTATTGGTCGGCGCCACCGCGTTGAGCCACTTGCGCCACCAGAAGGCGGCGCGCCGGCGCTCCTTGCTCGACAGCCCCGGGGTGTCGTAGAGCATGTCCTGCATGTGGTGGGTGAAGGCGAGGTACCACTCCTTGACCAGGTCCCAGGTGGCGGAGTCGGTCCACACCGGATCGGCGAAGCGCGGGTCGTCGGCGTTGGGCTTGACCGGGTCGGGGCTGGGCAGGCCAAGCGCGCGCCGCCAGGTGTGCCACTGCAACTCCCACAGCGCGCTGCTGAGGCCGGCGATGCGTTCGCCGAGCTCCTGCGGATGCATCAGCCACGCCATCTGCGCGTGCAGGATGGGGGCGGCGATGCCGTAGGGGTCGGCGTGGGCGGCGAGCCCGTCGCCGAGCGTGCTCAGCTGGCGGTAGAGGGCGCCCCCGTCGGGCACGCCGTTGTGGCGCGGCGGGCCGTGGATCGCGCCGTTGCTTGCGGCCAGGCTCAGCTTTGGCCCGCTGTTCGACCGTTTCCCGCTTCCTTGTGCAGCCTGCATGGCGATCGCCTCCTGCGCCTTGCACGGCGCATGCTCGATGCTTCGCATCGTCGCACGAACGTCGGCGCAGGCCCACGGCATCCTTCACGGACGCCGCGGGATGTCATGCAGACCCGCGCCGGCCGGGCGCCGTCAGGCCGCGCGCGCCGCCGGTGCGGTGGCCAACCCCGGCTGCAGCCGGTTCACCCCGCTGACGATGGCGCGGATCGAGGCGGTGACGATGTTGCCGTCGACCCCCACGCCGTAGCGGTCGCCGCCCTGCCCGCCCGCTTCGGTGAGCTCGAGGAAGGCGCAGGCCTGGGCGTTGCCACCGTCCTCGCTCGGCGTGATCGAGCGCTCCTCGAAGCTGCGCACCTGCACGTCGATGCCGGCGCCGCGCAAGGCGTGGATGGCGGCGTCGATCGGGCCGTTGCCCTCGCCGACGAGCAG
>JAREIX010000049.1 GCA_029286945.1 Thauera sp.
GCTCGACCCGGAGCTCACCGGCGAGGTGCTGCGCACCATGCGCCAGCTCGCCGACGAGCACATGACCATGCTGGTGGTGACGCACGAGATGGGCTTCGCGCGCGAGGTCGCCAGCCGCGTGGTGTTCATGGACGGCGGCGAACTCATCGAGTCGCGCCCGGCGGCGGCGTTCTTCGCCAATCCCGAGCATCCGCGTACGCGGGCGTTTCTGGACAGCATGCTGTGAGCCCGCCGGCCATGCGCACCCATCTTTTCGGCGCCGGTGGTCCCGCGCTCGGCGTGATCGGCCAGGGCACCTGGTATCTCGACGAGGCACGGCGCGCCGATGCGCTCGCCGCGCTGCGCGCCGGCCTCGACCATGGCCTCACCCACATCGACACCGCCGAGATGTACGGCGACGGTGCGGCCGAAACGCTGGTCGGCGAAGCCATCGCCGGTCGCCGCGACGAGGTCTTCCTGGTCTCCAAGGTGCTGCCGCACAACGCCAGCCGGCGCGGCACGATCGCCGCCTGCGAGCGCTCGCTCGAGCGCCTCGGCACCGACCGCCTCGACGCCTACCTGCTGCACTGGCCGGGCGATCATGCGCTGGAAGACACCTTTGCCGCCTTCGACGAACTGCAGCGGGCGGGCAAGATCCTGCGCTGGGGCGTGAGCAACTTCGACATCCCCGACCTGCAGGAAGCGCTCGCCATCGCCGGGGCGGGCCGCATCGCCTGCAACCAGGTGCTCTACCACCTGCAGGAGCGCGCGGTGGAGCACGCCGTTCTGCCCTGGTGCGAGCGCAATGGCGTCGCCCTGGTCGCCTACAGCCCCTTCGGCCACGACGACTTCCCCGCGCCCGACAGCCCCGGCGGCCGCGTGCTGGCCGACATCGCCGCCGCGCGCAACGCCAGCCCGCGCCAGGTCGCCCTCGCCTTCCTCACCCGCGAGCCGTCCGTGCTCGCTATCCCGAAGGCCGCGCGCGCGGCGCATGCGCTCGACAACGCCGGCGCGCTCGCGCTGGCACTGAGCGCGGACGAGATCGAGCGCATCGACGCCGCCTTTCCGCGCGGGCCGAAGCCGCGCTGGCTGCCGATGCTGTAGGGCGTCGGGCGGGCGGCGCCCGTCGCGGCAAGGAAGCGCAAGATTCCCGGTCAGCGCTCGCCCACGCCGGCAGGCGCGCGCCCGCCGAGCCGCACTCGCGTCGGCAGGCCTGGCCTCGGGACCGGCACCAAGCGCAGCAGATCACGGATGCGCCGCCACCCCCGCGAAACGCGCCGCCTCCTCGCCGAAGCGCTCCACCAGCCAGTCCGCGGTCGCGGCGACGCGGGCGAGCGGTCGCGCGTCGGGGTGGATCAGCATCCACAGCTCGCGGCTGAGGATCGGCTCTACGCCGGACAGGCGAACCAGGCCAGGGTCCGCATCGGCCACGAAGCACGGCAGCAGGCCGTGGCCGATGCCGTCGGCGACCGCCCTCGCCAGCCCGCGCAGGCTGTTCGAACGCAGGCGGATGCGCCCATCCCCGAGCATGGCCTGCAGGCGGCGCATCTCCGGTGTGTGGTCCAGGTCTTCGTTGTAGGCGACCCAGTCGCCGGCGCTGACCCGCAGATCACCCCGTGCAGCGCCATAGACCGCGAAGCCCACCGCGGCCAGCTTGCGGATCAGGAAGTCGCCGCTGGCCGGGCGCGCCAGGCGGATGGCGATGTCGGCCTCGCGACGGGCGACGTTGAGGTTGTCGTTGCTGGCGATGAGATCGACGCACAGCTCCGGATGGCGAGCGTAGAGTCCGGGCAGCCGCGGCGCCAGCCACTCGCCGATCAGTGCGCTGACGGCGGTGATCCGCACCACGCCGCCGACCGCGTCGGCGCCCGCCTCGGCCAGGCGGGTGATGCCGGCCACATCCTCCTCGATGCGGCCGGCCCGCTCCAGCACCCGGGCGCCGACCGCGGTGGGCTGCCACAGGCCGTCATTGCGCTCGAAGAGCGGCGTGCCCAGGTGCTCGTCGAGCGTGCGCAGGCGGCGGGCGACCGTGGTCTGATCGACGCCGAGCCGGCGTGCGGCCGCGGCCAGGGTGCCCTCCCGACCCAGGGTGACGAGAAAGCGCAGATCGTCCCAGTTCATGTGCCGCCATCCGTGCAAATATGCAGCAGTCTAGCGCAACGATATGCATTTACGCAGGCGCGCAAGGGCCGGTAAGCTGCCGGCGTCATCCTTCAGAACCCCTCAGGAGATCGCCCATGAGCACCGCATCGACCACCCTGCGCCAGTTGTCCGGCCTGCCCGCCACCCCGGCCCGCTTGTCGGAATCGGCACTGATCATCGTCGACGCCCAGAACGCCTACCGCAGCGGCGTGATGCAGCTCGAAGGCGTTGAACCGGCGCTGGACGAATGCGCGCAATTGCTGGCCCGGGCGCGGGCGCTGAAGATTCCGGTGGTGCACATCCAGCACGACGCCGGCCCCGGCTCGCCCTACGACCTCAACGCCGAATGCGGCGCGATCGCCGACAAGGTGGCGCCGACGGCTGGCGAGGCGGTGGTGGTCAAGCACTACCCCAATTCCTTCGTCGGCACCGAACTCGACGCCCGCCTGAAGGCCGCCGGCGTCAAGAACCTGGTCGTGGCCGGATTCATGACCCACATGTGCATCAACTCCACCACGCGCGGTGCCTTCAACCTCGGCTACGCGGTCACCGTGCCCGCTGCAGCCACCGCCACCCGCGCGCTGGCCGCGCCCGATGGCAGCGTGGTCGAGGCGGCCGCCCTGCAGGTCGCCGCGCTCACCGCGCTGGCGGACCTTTTCGCGGTGGTGGTGGCCGACGGTGCGGCGATTCCGGACTGAGCCGGGCGCACGTGCGCCGAGCGCCACGCGTCACAGCGTCTCGCGCTCGGTGTGCCCGCGACCGTAGACGGCCAACGGCCCCCGGCAACGCATGCGCTGCCAGGGGCCGTGGCGGTTTACCAGGCCGGCGGATAGACCGGCGGGCGTTCGTACGTGATCAGCCGCGCGAGCGGCGGTCGCCGTGGCTGCGCTCGCTGCGCGACGGATGGCCGTCACGGCTGAAGCCGCCCGCGCTGCGACGGGCCTCGCCACCGGGGCGGCCGTAACCGCCGCCGCTGCCGAAGCGACGGCCACCGTTGCCACCCGGACGCGGGCCGGCCGGCTTGCGCGGCGAGGGTTCCATGCCGGGGATGGTGTGCACTTCCAGGCGGTCGCCGGTGAAGCGCTCGATGGCGCGGATCAGGCCGGTCTCGCGCGGACCCGAGAGCGTGATCGCGATGCCGTCGCGGCCGGCACGGCCGGTGCGGCCGATGCGGTGCACATAGTCCTCGGCCTGACGCGGCGGGTCGAAGTTGATGACGTGGCTGATGCCGGCGACGTCGATGCCGCGCGCGGCGACGTCGGTCGCCACCAGCACGCCGATGCGGCCCTGGCGCAGGCGGTCGAGGGTGCGGTTACGCTGGGTCTGGTGCATGTCGCCATGCAGCGCGGCGGCGGCGATGCCCTTTTCCTGCAGCGACAGCGACAGCTCGTCGGCGCTGCGCTTGGTGGCGGTGAACACCACCGCCTGGTTCATGCCGTCGTCGCCGAGCAGGGCCTCGAGCAGGCGGTTCTTGTGGCCGAGGTCGTCGGCGAACATCAGGCGCTGCTCGATCTGGCCGCGGTCCTGCTGCGCGACCTCGATCTCGATGCGCTGCGGGTTGCGCGTCATGCGCGAGGCCATGCTGCCCACCACGCCGTCGAGGGTGGCCGAGAACAGCAGGGTCTGGCGCTTGGCCGAGGTGGCGGCGACGATGGCGTCGATGTCCTCGGCGAAGCCCATGTCGAGCATGCGGTCGGCCTCGTCGAGGATCAGCACCTCGACGTCCGACAGCTTCACCTTGCGGCGGTTGAGGTGGTCGAGCAGGCGGCCGGGGGTGGCGACGACGACGTCGCACTGGCGCTGCAGCTGCTTGATCTGGGCGAACATCGGCGCGCCGCCGACGAGGCAGGCGGTGTTGAGCCAGCGCAGCGCCTTGCCGTAGGTCTGCACCGCCTTCTCGACCTGCAGCGCGAGCTCGCGGGTGGGGGTGAGCACCAGCACGCGCGGGCCGCTGCCCGGCGCCGGACGCCGGTCGATGATCTTGTGCAGCGCGGGCAGCGTGAAGGCGGCGGTCTTGCCGCTGCCGGTGTGGCTCGAGACCAGCAGGTCGTGGCCGGCGATGGCGGCCGGGATGGCCTGCATCTGCACCGGAGTGGGCGTGGTGTAACCGGTCTGCTCGACGGCTTTGAGGAGTTCTGCGGCGAGGCCGAGGCTATGGAACGTCATGGGGTTCTTCCTGTGTCCTGCTGTCCGGCCCATCGAAAAAGGGCGGACGGATTCTGGCCCGTGAATGACGGGCCGTATGGCATCGCGGTGCGCCAGGCCTGCAGGGCAGGCAGGGCGCACGGAATCGCAAGAGCGACGAACGCGCGATGGGCGTGGCCGGTCGCTTCGGCACGCGGTCACGAGACCGCGATGGAAGGACCGCGCATCGGCACCAACCGGTTGTCACGATGCCAGACGATCGGAAGAACGAATGGGGTTCGGCGGGAGGTCGGGGGCGATGGGGCTGTGGTTACAGTCCCTGGGGCCGGTCGGCGGGCATCCTTGTCCGCGCCGGAAACCTTTTTTGGCCCTGATGCTGCATTGCACAACGGCGCGTAGTATAATTCATCCTGTTCGTGCTGTCGCGCTTTATTTTGAGCGGCAAGCAAGGCCCGAATGAGAAACGGGTCGGTACGCAGCGTACCGACCCGTTCGTGCCGGGGCCGTGGCCCGGGCGCCGCAAGCGGCTGAATTACTTGTTGACCGCGGCCTTGAGCGTGGCGCCGGCGGTGAACTTGGGCACGCTCGAGGCGGCGATTTCGATCGTTGCGCCGGTCTGCGGGTTGCGGCCGGTGCGGGCGGCACGCTCGGAAACCTCGAAGGAACCAAAACCGGTGAAGGCGACCTTCTCGCCCTTGCCCAGCTGCTCGGCGATGATGTCGAGCACGGCGGACAGCGCGCGGTCGGCCTGAGCGCGGGAAACATCCAGACGGTCAGCCAGGGCTTCGACGAATTCACCTTTATTCATGCTTTTCCTCGATTGGTGTGAGTGGGATTTTGGAAAGTCCGATCTACGCGGCGGATTCTAGCACCGTCGCGACGGGTGGGGCGTTTCCCGACGCCCGGGCGTGACTTTCGCCATGGCGCGCACGAGATGCCGCATTGGCCGGCGGCGACGGCACGCAAAGCCCCACTTCGGGCAGCGACAGGGTTTATCCTGCTGCCCGCAACACCACCACGAAAGATATCGACGATGAACACACAAGCCCCTGCCGGCGACGACCCGATCCGCATCACCGCCACGCGCGAGGGCGACCGTGTCACCCAGGTGAAGGTGGTCATCCCCGCGCGCGCCTGGATGGGCCCGCAGGTCGTCGGCATGACGCCGGCGACAGCGATCGCCCACCTGCGCGCGCATGCGAGCCACAGCCCGCGCGCCCATGCCTGCGCGCTCGAACAGGCGTGCGCGATGGCGCTCGGCGAGGCGCCCGCCGACCTCGACAGCCAGATCGTCACCGAGCGCGCGCTGGCCGCCGAGATGGCCGACGCCCACCTGAAGCGCCTGCTGATCGACTGGCCGCCCCACTTCGGCTTCGAGCCGCGGCTCAACCGCTTCGCCGAGTTCCATCGCCAGCTGATCACCCCGTCCGACCCCGAGACGGCGTTCGCGCTCGGTGGCGAGGTGCTCGACCTGGTCGCGCGCGAGATGCTGGCCGGCTTCTTCAACCAGATCCGCATGCCGCACGGCATCGGCGAGTTCATCGACCGCCTCAACGCCGGCGGCAGCCTGAGCTCGGTGATGAACGGACTGATCGCCATGGGGGCGTCGTCGCCGCCCGCCGGCGGCGCCAGCACGCTGCTCGGCACCCTCAGCGCCGAGGCCTGGGTGAGCAGTGTCGGGCCCTGGCCCACGGCGGATTTCGTGCGCCAGCCGACCTATGCCGGCGCCGCCGCGGAGACCGGGCCGCTCGCCCGCCATGCGCCCTCGCCGCTGGTACGCCTGCTGCTGGAACGCGGCCACCGGGTGTCCGCCCGCCTGTTCGCCAAGGCGATCGACGTCGCCGACTGCGCGAGCCGGATGCGCCACCCCTTCACCGACGACGTGCCGCCGCTGCTCGACGCCGTCCGGGTCGACGCCCTGGTCGGCATGGCGCGCGTGGCCACCTCGCGCGGGACCCTGCTGTGCTGGGTGCGCATCGCCGACGGCGTGATCGCCGACTGCGCGATGGTGCCGGCAGGGGCGTGGAATTTCCATCCCGACGGCCCCTTCTGCCGCGAAGCCGTGAGCGGCCCCGCGGGCGGCGAGGATCTCGAGGGCGCGCGCAAGCGACTCACGGTGCTCGCCCTCGCGCTCGACCCGTCGATCGGCCACAGCCTCGAGATCATCGACCGTCCGCCCGCGAAGAAGCGCGGCTGAACGCGCCCGGCGCCCGGTGGCGCCGGTTCAGGCCTGCAGCTGGCGGTACGCGCCGCCAAAGTAGATCAGCGGCGGGCGCGGCTCGCGATCGAAGTCGACCACCTCGCTGATGAACACGACGTGGTCGCCACCTTCATGGCGCACCGTGTTGCGGCACTGGAAGCGCGCGCAGCAGCCCCTCAGCAGCGGCACACCGCCGACGCCGCTGTCGAAGTCGAGGCCACCGAAGCGGTCGCCGAGGCGGCTGGCGAAGCGCTGCGACAGCTCGGCCTGGTCGGCGGCGAGGACGTTGATGGCGTAGTATTCGCAGCCTTCGAACAGCGCCCGGCTGGGCAGATCGTTGGCGAGGCTCCACACGATCAACGGCGGATCGAGCGACACCGAATTGAAGGAATTCACCGTGAGGCCGATCGGCACGCCGTCCGGCGTGCGCGTGGTCACCACCGTGATGCCGGTGGCAAACATGCCGAGCGCATTGCGGAAGCGGCGCGAGAAGTCCTCGGCCGGGAGAGTCTGTTGGGTCATGAGGGTCGTCGCGGTGGATCCGCGCTCTGTTGCAGTGCAATCGAAGCGCGGATTATCTCCGCCCGCGCTGGCAGCGTCGAGCGCGATCGCCTTGATCGATGCAAGAAAGTACAGGAAAAACCGCCACATGAAGGATTTCGCCCGCCGCCTGCTCGACTGGCAGCGCGAACACGGACGCCATCAGCTGCCCTGGCAGGGCGGCACCGACCCCTACCCGATCTGGCTGTCCGAGATCATGCTGCAGCAGACCCAGGTCGATACGGTGATCCCGTACTACCAGCGCTTCCTCGCCCGCTTTCCCGACGTCGGCGCGCTCGCCGCGGCGCCGGTCGAGGACGTGATGGCGCTGTGGAGCGGGCTGGGCTACTACGCCCGCGCGCGCAACCTGCACCGCGCGGCGCAGGTGATCGTGGCCGAGCACGGCGGGCGCTTCCCCGCCTCGGCCGCCGCGATCGCCACCCTGCCCGGCATCGGGCGCTCGACCGCCGCCGCGATCGCCGCCTTCGCCTTCGGCGAGCGCGCAGCCATCCTCGACGGCAACGTCAAGCGCGTGCTGTGCCGGATCTTCGGCATCGAGGGCTTTCCGGGCGACAGGAAGGTGGAGACGCGGCTGTGGGCGCTGGCCGAGTCGCTGCTGCCGGCGCAGGAGCTCGGGCGCTACGTCCAGGCCCAGATGGATCTCGGCGCCACGCTGTGCATGCGCGGCCGGCCCGCCTGCGTGCGCTGCCCCTTCGCCGCCGACTGCGTCGCCCACCGCACAGGGCGCATCGCCGAGCTGCCCGCGCCGCGCCCGCGCAAGGCGGTGCCGCGACGCAGCGCGCGCTACGCGGTGATCATCCACGACGGCGCGGTGCTGCTCGAGCGCCGCCCGCCGGCGGGGATCTGGGGCGGGCTGCTGGCGCTGCCCGAGATCCCGGCCAGCCCCGCCGACCCTGCCGAAGCCGCGCATTGGGCGCGCGAGCGCTTCGGCTTGCACGTCAGCGCGGCGCAACCCCTGGCGCCGCTGACCCACGCCTTCACGCATTTCGTGCTCGAGCTGCAGCCGGTGCTGATGCAGGTGGCGCAGGCACCCGCCATGCCGGCCGCGCGCCTGCATGCCGCCGACGCCGAGGCGCTCCTCTGGCAGCCCCTCGCCACGCGCGCAGACGCCGCGCTGCCGGCACCGGTGCGCCGCATCCTCGACGCCCTGGCTGCGCCCGACCTGTTCGCCGCGCGCTGAGCTGCCTCCGGCTTCAGGCGGTCTTCGGCAGCAGGCCGTGCTCGCGCAGGTACTTCTGCAGGATCTCCAGGCGGCTCAGCGGGTCGTCGAGCTCCAGCAGCTTCTGCTTGGCCAGCAGCGGGATCGGCAGCAGCTCGGTGTAGCGCGCCCCGACCCAGGCTGCGTCGTCGAAGTCGTGCGGCGGCGGCAGGCGCTCGCCGAGCTCCTCGACGATGCTCCGGAGCAGGGGCAGCAACTCGCCCTGCGCAGCGGGCACCGCCACCGGCGCCGGTTCGTCCAGCCAGCGCACGCTGGCCACCAGCAGGCCGTCGCGCTCGACCTCGTGGTCCTCGATACGGAAGCGCCGCATGCCGCGGGTGAGCAGGTTCAGCACGCCGGCCTGCGCCATGTCCCACTGCTCGATGCGCGCCTCGGTGCCGACCGGGTGCGGCACCGCTGTCTCCCCCACCTCCTGGCCGGCCGCGATCAGGCACACGCCGAAGCCGCTGTCCTCGCGCATGCAGCGCGTGATCATGTCCATGTAGCGCGCCTCGAACACGCGCAGCGGCAGCACGCCGCCTGGGAACAGCACCGTCTTGAGGGGAAACAGCGGCAGGCGTTCGGGCAGCGTGGTCACGGCGCGCTCCTGGTCAAAGGGGGGCTCTGGCGGCGGCGGTCGGCGCTTCAGCCGGCGGCGGGCGGGCCGCCGTCCTGCACGCGCTCCTCGCCCCAGCGCGCCATCAGCGTGTGCGGTACGCCGAGCTGGTCGAGGATGCGGGCGACGACGAAGTCGACCAGATCCTGCACGCTCTGCGGGTGGTGGTAGAAGCCGGGGTTGGGCGGCAGGATGCACACCCCCAGGCGGGCGAGCCTGAGCATGTTCTCGAGGTGGATCGCGGAGTACGGCGTCTCGCGCGGCACCAGCACCAGCTTGCGGCCTTCCTTGATGACGACGTCGGCGGCGCGCTCGATCAGGTTCTGGCTCAGCCCGCCGGCGATCGCCGCCAGCGTCGCCATCGTGCACGGGCACACCACCATCGCGTCGGGCGGATTGGAACCGGAGGCCGGCGGCGCAAACCACTCCTCGCGGCCGAACACGCGCAGCTGTCCCGGCGCCGCGGCGAAGCGCGCCCTCAGCTCGGTCTCGACCTCGGCGGGGCGCGCGGGCAGGTTCCAGTCCATCTCCTGGCGGGCGACGATCTGCGCCACCTGCGAGTACAGCAGCCACACCCGGCAACCGGCCTGCAGCAGGCATTCGACCAGGCGCACGCCGTAGGGCAGGCCGGAGGCGCCGGTGAAGGCGACGGTGATCGTGCGCGCCGGGTTCATTGCAGATAGTCGGTGATGAGTTCCCAGCGCCCGTTGCGGATCTGCGCCAGGCGGCCGTAACGGTTGCCGAGATGGTCCTGCGGCGTGAAGCGGTAGCTCGGGCTGCCGAAGTAGTCGCGGGTGAATTCCATGCCCTCGAGCGTGCGCGCGAAGGCCTCGACCGTGAGCGCCGGCCCGGTCGCCTCGGCGGTGCGCACGAAGAGGTCCGCCAGCGTGTAGCCCATCACGCTCCATACGTTGGGCTCGGCCTTGAAGCGCGCGCGGTAGCGCTCGATCCACGCCGCGAGCTGGCTGTTGGCGCCCTCGGCATAGGGGTGCGGCAGCACCGACACGCCGTACAGGCCTTCCACCGCCTCGCCGCCGAGCTCGTGCGTCTGCGCCGAATAGCCCGACGCGGTGACCAGCATGTCCACCTCCCAGCCGATCTTGCGCGCCTCGGCCATCGCCGCCACGGTCTCGCGCACCACCGTGGCGAGCACCACGAAGTCGCAGCGCGCCGCGCGCAGGCGGGCGATCTGGCTGGAGAGGTCGGTGGCGCCGCGCTTGTAGCTGGTGCGCTCGACGAGCTCGCGTCCGTTGGCGGCCAGCCCCTTCTCCACCCCCTTCATCACCTCGAGCCCGTAGTCGTCGTCCTGATAAAGCAGGCAAGTGCGCTCGTAGCCCTGCGTGCTCAGCATGTGGCGGGTGGCGGCCTCCATGTAGTCCTGGTAGGGCGCGAAGTTCTGGAACTTGAGCGGATGCAGCGGCTCGTAGGTCGCGCGATGCGGCGAGAACGGAAACAGGTGCAGGCGCCCGGCGTCGACGATGATCGGCATGGTCGCCATCACCACCGGGGTGCCCATGTTGGCGATGAAGGCGAAGGCGCGGTCGCGCTGCACCAGCTTGCGCGCGGCAAGCACCGCACGCTTGGGGTCGTAGCCGGCGTCCTCCACCACCAGGCGGATCTTGCGGCCATGCACGCCGCCGGCCGCGTTGAGCTCGTCGAAGCGCATCAGCATGCCGTCGCGCACCGGCACGCCGAGGAGCGCGATCGGGCCGGACAGATCGGACACGGTGCCGACGACGATCTCGTCACCGACGACCTCGGCCGCCGCCGGCAATGCGGCGGCACTCAGGGCCAGCAGGGCGCCGCGGAAGAAGCGAAGCACGCTCGGGAAACGCACGGGGAACACCTTTCAGGAGGGAAGCCGGCGCAGGGGGTCCAGGGGGACCGCCGCGCGGACGGCAGCGAAGCCTTAACTATCGGTCGCCGTGGCGCAGGAATCAAGCGCCGTCCCCGTGCGCAGCGTCGCTGCGCGCGCTGCCTCCGGCCAGGCCCGCGGGCCGCAGCAGCACCACGGCCACGATCACCGCGCCGAACAGCACCAGCTCCAGGCCCGCCGCCCGTGCCCAGTCGCCGGGCAGCTGGTCGCGCAGCACGGCGATCAGCTGCGGGATGACGACGATCACCAGCGCGCCCCAGGCCGCGCCGGCCAGCCGCCGCGCGCCGCCGATGAAGGCCAGCATCAGCAGCTCGAAGGAAAACACCAGCCCGAACTGCTCGGGGCTGATGAAGCCGATCCAGTGCGCGTAGAGCGCGCCCGCGAGCCCGGACAGCGCGCCGCCGACGATGAAGGCCTGCATCTTCACCGCCGCCGGGGCGACACCGCAGGCCGCCGCCGCCACCTCGTCGTCACGCACCGCGCGCCAGGCGCGGCCATGGCGCGAGCGCAGCAGGCGGTGGCAGGCGACCAGCGCGAGCGCGAGCACGGCCAGGCTCACTGCGGCCTGCTCCAGCGTGGACGCTGCGCGCCAGCCGAGCACGGCGAAGGCCCCCACCGCCATGCCGGCGGCACCCTGGGTCCACGGCTCGGCGCGCACCAGCGCCTCCTCGACGATGAGCGCGAAGGCCAGCGTGCTCATGCCGAAATACAGGCCGCCGAGGCGGCGCGCGGGCAGGCTGGCGAGCGCACCGCCGAGCGCGCCGGCGAGCGCCCCGAGCGGCAGCGCGGCAAGCGGCGGCACCCCCGCGCCCACGAGCAATGCCTGCGCATAGGCGCCGAGGGCGACCAGGGCGGCCTGGCCGAGCCCGATCTGCCCCGCCTGGCCGACCACGATCACCACGCCGAGGCCGGCGATCGCGTAGGTGGCGACCAGCGTGGCCTTGCCGAGGGCGTAGTCGGCACCGAGCGCGAGCATCGCCATCGCCAGCGCCAGCACCAGCGCCCATGGCAGCAGCCGGAGAGCGGCGGGTCGGGCGACCCCGCGCACGCGGCTCACACCCCGCCCCGGCCGCCGCGACGCACGCCCAGCCCCTGCGGGAACAGCAGCAGGGCCGCCATCAGCAGCGCATAGGGCACGACGTCCTTGACCCCCTCGGGCAGCGCCAGCCCGGCGAGCGCCTCGGCCACGCCCAGCAGCACGCCGGCCACGAGCGCCCCCGGCAGGCTGGTGAGCCCGCCCAGCACCGCGGCCGGGAAGGCCTTCAGGGCGATGAAGCCCATGTTCAGGTGGACGAAGGTGACCGGCGCCAGCAGCAGCCCGGCGACCGCCGCCAGCGCGGCGCCGAGCGCCCATGCCAGGGTGTGCATGCGTGCCACCGGCACGCCCATCAGCGCGGCCACCCGCGCGTCCTCGGAGCATGCGCGCAGCGCCAGCCCGGTGCGGGTGTGGCGGAAGAAGGCGGCCAGCAGCGCGGCCAGCAGCACGGTGGCGAGGATCACCCACAGGTGGCTGGCCGCCAGCACCAGCGGGCCGATGGCCAGGGTGTCGGCGGCGAAGGGCAGCGCATGGACCTCCTGCGCCGCGGCCGGCACCGAGGCGACCCCACCGCGCATCATCATCCCCAGGCCGAAGGTGAGCAGCACCGCCACCAGGTGCGGCTGCCCGAGCGCACGGTGCAGCACCGCACGCTCGAGCCCCGCGCCGAGCGCGCCGACCGCAATCACGGCGAGCAGCGCGGCGGCCGCCAGCGGCAGCCCCGCCTGCAGATGCAGCCCGAGCGCGGCGAAGGCGCCCAGCATCAGCAGGTCCCCCTGCATGAAGCTGACCGTCTCGGTGGCCTTGTAGATCAGCACGAAGGACAGCGCGACCAGGCCATAGATGCAGCCGGTCGCGATGCCACTGAGGAGGACCTGGAGGAGGGACAGCATAGGGGCCGAAGGATAGCCGATCGCAGCCCGCGGGCCCGGGGGGCAACATGAACACGGGCCGGCCCGCGGCGCGGGGGCCTCGATGGCCCCGGGCGCGGACCGGCCCGTCGATCGGACCTGCCCACCGCCTGCCGCGGCCGCGGACCGGTCAGCGCGCGGCCGTCAGGCGAGGAAGCGGTCGAGGAAGCCCTGCCGCCACAGCACGACCGCGATCACCACCACGATCAGCAGGAACAGCCAAGTGCCCCAGGGCGTCTGCTTCTCGGCATAGGGATCGGACATCGAGCGCGACGCCCCCGGCGGCAGCGCGGCCACGCCGGTGAGCGCCCCGCCGAAGGGGATGTTGATCCGCGCGCGGGTGTTGACCGCCCAGCCGTTGGCGTCGAGCAGCGGGCCGAGGTTGCGCTGGCGCAGCTTGAGCCAGGCGAGCAGCATCGACGGCCCGGAGATCAGCAGCACGATGCCGACGATGACCAGCGGCATCTGCCACGCCGGCAGCGACAGGAAGCCCGACACCACCGCCGCCAGCGCGGTGCCGAGGGCGCCGAGGGCGAGGCCGATGGCGGCGAAGATACCGGCGAACTTGGCGATGTCGAAGGGCGCCGGCGGTGCCGCGGGCGCCGCGGCAGGCGCCTCGACCTTGGCGCCGGCCTCGGCCACGCCGGCCGCGGCCTTGGCGTCGACCGCCTTGTCGCGCGCCGCGGCGAACTTCTGGATCTGGTCGCCGATCATGCGGCCGATGCGCTTGTAGGGCGACCAGAAGGCCTGGCGCACGCTGATCGGCGCTTCCACCACCTTGACCACGCTCGCGTTCCAGTCGCGGCCCTGGCGATCGTAGAACACGCCGTTGCGGCCCGGGACCATCATCTCGTCGGCGTCGCCGCCGGTCATCGCGGCCACGATCGTCATCGGCGCCTCGCCCTGGCGGGCACACTCGCAATAGACGAGGTAGGTGCCCGACAGCGGGGCGAGCGCGGCGTGGCGGCCCATGTCGGCCACGCGCAGGCAGAGCTCGCAGCTGCGCTGGTCGAGGTAGAGCGTGCCGGCCTGGAAGATGGCCTTCTCGTGACGGCCGTAGAAGTCGCTCAGGGTGACGAAGTTGCGCAGCAGCTTCACCAGGTCGCGGTTGTAGCGCGTCAGGCGCTCGAGCGCATCGACCTGCTCGGCGGCTGTCTCGGCGCCCAGGTCCTGCTGGATCAGGGCCTCGAGCGCGGCACGGGTGCCGCCGTCGAGCAGGGCGCGCAGCTCGGCGCGGTCCATCGCGGCGAGCGGGTTGGCGGGCTTGTTCGCGAGCCAGGCGCGATAGGCGGCGAAGCGGGTGGCGAGATCCTGCCACTCGGCATGCGAGAGTTCGGCGCGCTCGCCGAGGATGGGCCGCACCACCTCGTCGCGCAGCGCGGCGATGCGGCCCTCCCAAGCCGGGTTGAGCCCGGCGCCGAGCGGCAGCCCGCGGCCGGCGCCGACGAGGGCGAGCGGCAGCGCGGCCACGCCCTCGGTCTCGGCGCCGAGGGCCTGCGCGGCGAGGCCGGCGTAGGTGGTGTCGGCCGGATTGAGCGCGGTCGCCGCGCGTTCGTCGAAGGCCGCCAGGCGGCAGCGGGTGAAGAAGTCCTCGACCTTGTCGCGCACCGCATCGAACACGGCGGCCGCGGCCGCGGTGCCCTCACCCAGCGGCAGCACGGTGGCGGCGTCGGCCTCGGCCTGCGCGTGCCAGTCGGACACCGCCTGCGCGGCGGCGAAGAAGGCACTCACCCGGTCGAGGTCGACGCCGGGCTTGCCGCTGCGGTCCTCGGCCGCGCCGAAGCCGTCGATGATGAGCCCGATCGCCCTCGCGAGTCCGGCGTCGGCGGTGAGCTCGGCGGGCACGATGCCGTCGCCGTTGAAGTGCTCGGGCGCGAACAGCAGCGCGCTGTCGGCGAGATCGGCGACGCCGATCGCGTCCGCATCCGGCTTGCCAACGTAGTCGAGCACCTTCTTCGCGGTGGCCAGCAGCCTGGCGCCTTCCGGATGGGTGGCATCGATGGCGGCCAGCGGCAGGCCGTCCACGCCGCGGAACAGGACTTCAGGATCCTTCAGCACCGTGCACACCCACTGCGCGGCGGCGACGATCTCGGGCACGCGGATGCGGCCGTCGCCGTCGCTGTCGAGCAGCTGCAGGCTGCGGCTGTCGAACTCCAGCCCGGAGGTCGGGCAGGCGAGCACCGACCACAGCTTCTGATCGAGCTCGCCCAGATGGCGAAGGTCGTCCGCCGTCTCGATGCGCACCTGGTCGAAGCCGCCCGAGCGGAAGAACCGCCACTGGTAGCCCTTCCTGCTCTTTTCTTCATTGCTCATTGCACGCTCCCTGTCCACGAATGACCCGGTCCCCCCGGGCATGACGGCCAACACGGGGATATTGCGCCGGAATCAGGCCGCGAACAATCATGCGGCCGGCAAGAACGCGGCGGCGGACGCAGGCTCAGCCGTAGGCGCCGACGAAGGGGTTGCTGTCGCGCTCCTCACCGAAGGTCGAGGTCGGGCCGTGGCCGGGAATGAAGGTGATGTCGTCGCCGAGCGGGAAGAGCTTGTCGCGGATCGAGCGGATCAGGGTCTGATGGTCGCCGCGCGGAAAATCCGTGCGCCCGATCGAGCCCGCGAACAGCACGTCGCCGACGATCGCCAGGCGCGCTGCCTCATCGACGAAGACGACATGGCCGGGGGTGTGGCCGGGGGCGTGGATGACCTTCAGCGTGACCTCGCCCACCGTCACCGTGTCGCCGTCGTGCAGCCAGCGGTCGGGCTCGAAGGACTCGACGTCGGGGAAGCCGAACATCTTGCTCTGCTGCGGCATGCCGTCGATCCAGAAGCGGTCGTCCTCCTGCGGGCCCTCGACCGGCACGCCGAGTTCGCGCGCCAACCTGGCGGTGCCGCCGGCGTGGTCGATGTGGCCGTGGGTGATGAGGATCTTCTCGACGCTGACGCCGAGCCTGGCGACGGCGGCGAGGATGCGCTCGATGTCGCCGCCCGGGTCGACGACGGCGGCCTTCTTCGTCCTCTCGCACCACAGGATGCTGCAGTTCTGCTGGAAGGGGGTGACCGGGACGATGGTGGCCTGGATCATGGGCGACGGACTCCTGTTGACGGGTTTGCGCGGCAGTTTAGCGGATGCACGCCGTCGCCCCGCACGA
>JAREIX010000287.1 GCA_029286945.1 Thauera sp.
GTCGCGGTCGTCGTGCAGGACGGCATGCGCCGGATGTTCGCCGAACAGGAGGACGTCTACTACTACATCACGGTGATGAACGAGAACTACGAACATCCCGAGATGCCGGTGGGCGCCGAGGCCGACATCCTCAAGGGTCTGTACGCCTTCCGCAAGGGCGCCGAGAGCAGCGGTCCGCGCGTGCAGCTGATGGGTTCGGGCACGATCTTCCGCGAGGTGATCGCCGCCGCCGAGCTGCTCAAGGCCGACTGGGGCGTGGAAGCCGACATCTGGGGCGCGCCCAGCTTCAACGAGCTCGCCCGCAATGGCCAGGACGTCGAGCGCTGGAACCTGCTGCACCCGATGGAAGAGCCCCGCAGCTCGCACGTCGCGCAGAAGCTCGACGGCGCGAAAGGCCCGGTCATCGCCGCCACCGACTACATCCGCATGTTCGCCGAGCAGATCCGTCCGTTCGTGAAGAACACCTACGTCACGCTGGGCACCGACGGCTTCGGGCGCTCGGACACCCGCGAGCAGCTGCGCCACTTCTTCGAGGTGGATCGCCACTGGGTCACGCTGGCCGCGCTGAAGGCCTTGGCCGATGACGGCGTGATCGGCCGCGACAAGGTGGCCGCGGCGCTGGTCAAGTACAACCTCGACCCGTCCAAGCCGAACCCGATGTCGGTCTGAGCGCGCAAGGAGACAAGAACATGAGCCAACTCATTGAAGTCAAGGTTCCGGACATCGGCGATTTCGACGCCGTGCCGGTGATCGAGCTGTTCGTGAAGGTGGGCGACACGATCGCCGTCGATGACGCGATCGCCACGCTCGAGTCCGACAAGGCCACGATGGACGTGCCGTCGTCGCACGCCGGCGTGGTCAAGGAAGTGCTGGTCAACATCGGCGACAAGGTCTCCGAGGGCAGCGTGCTGATCAAGGTCGAGGCGGCGGGCGCCGCAGCGGCTGCGCCGGCCGCTGCCGCCGCGGCCCCTGCCCCGGCCGCAACGGCGCCGGCTGCTGCGCCCGCAGCGCCTGTCGCTGCAGCCGCGCCCGCGGGCGGCGGCGTGGTCGAGGTGGTGGTGCCCGACATCGGTGATTTCGACGCTGTCCCGGTGATCGAGCTGTTCGTGAAGGTGGGCGACAGCATCAAGGTCGACGATGCGATCTGCACACTGGAATCGGACAAGGCCACCATGGACGTGCCCTCCTCGCACGCCGGCGTGGTCAAGGAAGTGCTGGTCGCGCTCGGTGACAAGGTCAGCCAGGGCAAGGCCCTGATCAAGCTCGAGACCGCGGGTGGCGCCAGCGCTGCCGCCGTTCCGGTCGCGCCGGTGGCGACCGCCGCAGCGGCGGCACCGGCCTCCTCCCCGGCGCCGCTGGCCGACGGCGGCCCGGCCGCGAGCGCGCCCGCCTCGATGCCCGTCGCCTCGGCGGCTGCGCCCTCGGCGGTCAAGGTGGGCGGCAAGGTGCATGCCAGCCCGTCCGTGCGTGCCTTCGCCCGCGAGCTCGGCGTCGATCTCGGCCAGGTCAAGGCCACCGGCCTCAAGGGTCGCATCCTCAAGGAAGACGTCGCCGCCTTCATCAAGAGCGCCATGACCAGCGGCGTGGTCCCGGGCAAGACTCCGGCTGCAGCCGCCGGCGCAAGCCTGGGCGGCGGCCTCGATCTGCTGCCGTGGCCCAAGGTCGACTTCGCCAAGTTCGGCGAGATCGAGGTCAAGCCGCTGTCGCGCATCAAGAAGATCTCCGGCCAGAACCTCGCCCGTAACTGGGTGATGATCCCGGCGGTGACCTACCACGAGGACGCCGACATCACCGACCTGGAAGCCTTCCGGGTGGCGATGAACAAGGAGCACGAGAAGTCCGGCAAGAAGCTCACCATGCTCGCCTTCATCATCAAGGCCTCGGTGCGCGCACTGCAGGAGTTCCCCGAGTTCAACACCAGTCTCGACGGCGACAACCTGGTCTACAAGAAGTACTTCAACATCGCCTTCGCCGCCGACACCCCCAACGGCCTCGTAGTGCCGGTGGTGAAGGACGCCGACAAGAAGAGCGTGTTCGAGATCGCCGCCGAGACCGGCGCGCTGGCCAAGAAGGCGCGTGACGGCAAGCTCGGCCCGGCCGACATGTCGGGTGCCTGCTTCACGATCAGCTCGCTGGGCGGCATCGGTGGCACCTACTTCGCGCCGATCGTCAATGCGCCCGAAGTCGCCATCCTCGGTGTCAACAAGTCGGTGATGAAGCCGGTGTGGGACGGCAAGGCTTTCGTGCCGCGCCTGACGCTGCCGATGTCGCTGACCGCGGACCACCGCGTGATCGACGGCGCGCTGGCCACCCGCTTCAACGTTTACCTCGCGCAACTGCTGGCGGACTTCCGCCGCGTGATGCTGTAAGGAGATCGCCATGAGCCTCGTGGAAGTGAAGGTTCCGGACATCGGCGATTTCGACACGGTGCCGATCATCGAGCTGTTCGTGAAGGTCGGCGACAGCCTCAACGTGGACGACGCGATCTGCACGCTCGAGTCCGACAAGGCCACCATGGACGTGCCGTCCTCGGCCGCCGGCGTGGTCAAGGAGGTGCTGGTCAAGGTCGGCGACAAGGTCGGCGAAGGCGCGGTGCTGCTGAAGATCGAGGCGGCGGGTGCCGCGGCGGCAGCGCCCGCCCCGGCCGCTGCGCCGGCGGCTGCACCCGTGGCAGCCGCGGTCGCGGCCCCCGCCGCGGCCGCGCACGGCGGCGCGGCCGATGTCGAATACGACATGGTCGTGCTCGGCGCCGGCCCCGGCGGCTACTCGGCCGCCTTCCGTGCCGCGGACCTCGGCCTCAAGACCGCGATCATCGAGCGCTACGCCAGCCTCGGCGGCGTGTGCCTGAACGTGGGCTGCATCCCGTCGAAAGCGCTGCTGCACGTCGCCGCGGTGATCGAGGAAGCCGAGCATGTCGACACCGCCGGCATCAAGTTCGCCAAGCCCACCGTCGATGTGGATGCGCTCAGGAAGCACAAGGACGGCGTGATCGGCAAGCTCACCGGCGGCCTCGCCGGCATGGCCAAGGCGCGCAAGGTCGACGTCATCCGCGGCTACGGCAGCTTCCTCGACCCGCATCACCTCGAGGTCGAGGAGACCACCGGCAGCAGCCAGGACAAGACCGGCGCCAAGAAGGTGGTGAAGTTCAAGCAGTGCATCATCGCCGCCGGTTCGGCCGCGGTGCACCTGCCCTTCATCCCGCGCGACCCGCGCATCGTCGACTCCACCGGCGCGCTCGAGCTGCGCCAGGTGCCGGGCAAGATGCTGGTGATCGGCGGCGGCATCATCGGCCTCGAGATGGCCACGGTGTACTCCACGCTCGGTGCGCGCATCGACGTCGTCGAGATGCTCGATGGCCTGATGCAGGGCCCGGACCGCGACGCGGTCAAGGTGTGGGAGAAGCAGAACGCTCACCGCTTCGACAACATCA
>JAREIX010000288.1 GCA_029286945.1 Thauera sp.
CGCGGTCATGCCCTGCAGCACGTCCCATTCCCAGCAGAAGTTCTCCATGAACTGGCTGGGCAGCTCGACCGCGTCCCACTCCACGCCGTGGATGCCGGACACCGCGAGCTCGTCCACCTGGGTGAGCAGGTGGTGCAGGCCGTGGCCGCACTCGTGGAAGAGCGTCAGCACGTCGTCGTGGGTGAAGGTGGCGGGCTTGCCTCCTACGGGGCCGGGGAAGTTGCACACCAGGTAGGCCACCGGGGTGTCGCTGCCCCAGGTGTTGCGGTGGCGGCTGCGCGCCGAATCCATCCACGCGCCGCCGCGCTTGGTGCTGCGCGCATGCAGGTCGAGGTAGAAGTGGCCGACGAGTTCCGGGCCGTTCGCGCCGTCCTTCTCGATGCGGAAGAAGCGCACGTCGGGGTCCCAGCTCGGCGCTTCGTCGGGGAGGATGTCGACCCGGTAGAGCGTGCGGATCACGCCGAACAGGCCGTCGAGCACCTTGGGCTCGGGGAAGTACTGCTTCACCTCCTGGTCGGAGTAGGCGTAGCGCGCCTGGCGGAGCTTCTCCGAGGCGTAGGCGACGTCCCAGGGCTCGAGGCTGTCGAGGCCCAGCTCGGCCTTGGCGAAGGCCTTGAGTTCTTCCAGGTCCTTCTCGGCGAAGGGCTTGGCGCGGGCAGCGAGGTCATGCAGGAAGCCGAGCACCTGCTCTGGCGTGTCGGCCATCTTGGGTACCAGCGAGACTTCGGCGAAGTTCCTGTAGCCGAGCATGCGCGCCTCTTCATGGCGCAGCGCGAGGATGCGGCCGATCAGTGGGCCGTTGTCCAGTTCCGGCTTGCCGAGCTCGGAGGCGCGGGTGGCGTAGGCGCGGTACATGCGCGCGCGCAGCGCGCGGTCGTCGGCGTACTGCAGCACCGGCAGGTAGGCGGGCATCTGCAGGGTGAACTTCCAGCCTTCCTTGCCCTCGGCCTCGGCCGCGGCGCGCGCCGCCTGGCGGGCGTCGTCGGGGATGCCGGCAAGCCCCGCCTCGTCGGTGACCCACTCGGCGTGGGCGTTGGTGGCATCGAGCAGGTTCTCGGAGAACTTGGCGGCGAGCTGGGACTGCTCCTCCTGGATCTCCTGGAAGCGCGGCTTCTGTTCGTCGGGCAGCTCGGCGCCGGAGAGGCGGAAGTCGCGCAGCGCGTGGTCGAGGATGCGCTGGCGCACCGGCGACAGGGTGGCGAACTCGGCGCTGTCGTGCAGCGCCTTGTACTTCTGGTACAGCGCCAGGTTCTGCCCGACCTCGGCGTAGAAGCGCGAGATCTCGGGCAGCATGGCGTTGTAGGCCTCGCGCCATTCGGGCACGTCGAACACGCTGTGCAGGTGGCCGACCACGCCCCAGGCGCGGCCGAGCCGTTCGCCGGCCTCGTCCATCGGGCTGACGAAGCCGTCCCAGCTGGGAGTGGCGGGGTCGGCGGTAAGGCGTTCGATCAGCGCGCGGTTCTCGTCGATCAGGCTGCGGATCGCGGCTTCCACGTGCGCCGGCTTGATGTCGGCGAAACGCGGCAGGCCGCTGAAGTCGAGCAGCGGATTGGTGGACGCGGAGGGGGCGGAAACGGGGTTGGCGGCGGGGCTGTCGTGCATCGTCTACCTTGTGTGTTCGTGCCGGGTTTCCCGGGCGAGGCGGCTATTCTGCCGCAAAAAAAGACGGCGGGCGCCGCGTAAGGCGCCCGCCGCCAGCTGGATCGCGCGCGCTCAGCGCACGAGGTCGCGATATGCATGCCAGGTGGCGTGGCCCACCAGCGGCAGCAGGATCACCATGCCGATCATCATGCTGGCGAAGCCGATACCGATCAGCACAACGATCATCACCGCCCACAGCAGCATGGTGTCGAAGTTCATCTGCACCGCGCGCAGGCTGGTCATCGCGGCGGTGACGGTGTCGGTGTCACGATCCATCAGCAGCGGGATCGAGATCGCCGACAGCGCGAACACGACGATCGCCAGCACCGCGCCGACGATGACGTAGGCCGCCAGGAAGTACAGGTTCTCGCCCGAGCCGACGATGCCGCTGAGGAAGTTGGTGACGTTGCTGACCTCGCCGCGGTAGAAGAGCGCGAACATGATGGCCGAGATACGCTCCCAGCTCACCAGCGCGATCGCGAGGAAGGCGCCGAAGAAGGCGAGGCTGTCGGCGTTACGCGCCAGTCCGCGCAGGGAGCCGATGAAGGACACCCGCTCGCCCTTCTCGTGCCGGCGCGAGATCTCGTACAGCCCTGCCGCCGCCAGCGGTCCGACCAGCATGAAGCCCGAGATCGCGGCCATGAAGAGGTAGGGCTTGTCCGCCGCGTAGGCCAGGATCGTGTAGCCGATCGCAGCCAGGATCACGCCGTAGGAGAGACTGGCGCCGAGGTTGTCGCGCATGTCGTCCCAGCCCATGCGCAGCCACTGCATCGGCCGCTCCGTCCCGATCGAGCGGATGTGGGGCAGGTTGAAGTGTTGATCCAGCGAGTCATAGGGCTTGTCCATCTTCGTCTCCGCTTGTCCGTTGTTTTGATCGACGCGTCGCCCGAGCGGGTAATCCAGGCGCGCACTACGGTGCGCGCCGGGTTTTCACGACGCTGTCGAAACTTAGAATAGGACACGTGCGCAGAGTTCGCGAATGAGAGTTGTTCCTGGTCGAGATAGGACCGGGCTATATCGCATGCGCCGGCGTGGCACGGCAAGGCGCAAGGCGCGCCGCAAAGCAGAAGGGGCGCCCGGCGGACGCCCCTTCGTGGCACGGCTGCCCCGGCGGCCCGGGGTTCAGCCCAGCGTCTTCCCGGTCAGGCGCTCGTAGGCCTCGCGGTACTTGGCCGCGGTGTGCTCGATGACGTCTGCGGGCAGTGTCGGTGCCGGCGGCGCCTTGTTCCAGTCGAGCGTCTCCAGATAGTCGCGCACGTACTGCTTGTCGAAGGAGGGCGGGCTGATGCCCTCGCGGTAGCTGTCGGCGGGCCAGAAGCGCGAGGAGTCGGGCGTCAGCGCCTCGTCGATCAGGTGCAGCGTGCCGGCGGCGTCGATGCCGAACTCGAACTTGGTGTCGGCGATGATGATGCCGCGGCTGGCGGCGTAGTCGGCCGCCTCGGAATACAGCGCGATCGCCGCCTTGCGCGCTTCCTCGGCGAGCTGGGCGCCGGTCTTGCCGGTGCCGGCGAGGGCGTCCTTCAGCATCGCGTCGCAGCGCGCCTGCGCCTGCGCGAAGGAGATGTTCTCGTCGTGCTCGCCCATCTCGGCCTTGGACGAGGGGGTGAAGATCGGCGCCGGCAGCTTCGCCGCCTGCTTGAGGCCGGCGGGCAGCGCGATGCCGCAGATCGCGCCGGTGGCCTGGTAGTCCTTCCAGCCCGAGCCGATCACGTAGCCGCGCACCACCGCCTCGATCGGCAGCGGCTTC
>JAREIX010000289.1 GCA_029286945.1 Thauera sp.
CGAGATCGGCCAGTCCGTACGTGCGTTCAATTCTCTGCTCGATACCCTGCAGCGCAGCCTGGGCGCCATCGTCGGCATCATCCGCAGCAACGAGAACGCCACCGCCGAGATGCACCAGTCGGCGCTCGTGGTGACGCGCATCGCCTCGGAAGGCAGTGATTCGTCCAAGCGCATCCAGCAGGCGGTGCAGTCGATCCAGCAGCACATCCTCGACATCGACCGGGAGTCGCGCCAGGCCGGCCGGATCACCGCGGTGTCGAGCCAGGAGGCCAGCTCGCGCAGTGCGGTGATCCGCGAGACGGCGAACCGTATCGATGCACTCGCCGCGCAGATCGACGGCGCCTCGGCGCAGGTGTTCGCGCTCGCCGAGGAGGTGGGGGAGATCGAGAGCGTGGTGTCCGAGATTCGCCAGATCGCCGACCAGACCAATCTGCTCGCCCTCAACGCGGCGATCGAGGCCGCGCGGGCAGAGGAGACGGGGCGGGGCTTCGCGGTGGTGGCCGACGAGGTGCGCAAGCTGGCCGAGCGCTCGGCGGCCGCGACCGAACTCATCAACCGGCGTATCGGCGGCATCCACCGGGCCTCGCAAGAGTGCACCGGGCTGATGCAGCAGGTCGGCGTCGAGATGGAGCAGAGCACCACGCTGGCGCGCTCGGCCGGCGAGGCCATCGCCTCGATCGAGCAGTCGGCGCAGAAGGTCATCGACGTCGTCGGCGAGATCATCCGCCTGGTGCAGATCGGCCAGGGGTCGGGCGCGGAGATCGTCGAGCAGGTGGGCACGATCGACGGCCTGCTCGACCGTGCGCACCAGGCGGCCGCGCACACCAAGGCGTCGGCCGACCGCATTCGCGAGATCTCGCAGGATCTGGCGCGCATCGTGTCGCGCTTCCGGATCGAGCCGCACGGCCTGGGCGCGCGGGGCTGATCGCCCCTGGCGCAGGGGGCGACCGGCCGCGCAGGCCTTCAGGTTGCCGGCGAGGACGGCCGCGCGCGTGCGCACTCGGCGCAGTGGTAGCCGTAGCGCGAGGTGCCGCGCACCGCTTGCCGGCGGCCGTTCACCCCGCGGCTCTTGCGGCACTTGCGACATCTGAACGAGGGCAGCGTGACGCCGGCGAGCTTGCCGAGGCGCTGGGTGGCGTCGCGGTATTGCTCGATCGAAGACTGGCTTCCATCTCTGCTGCTGAGCGGCATGCGCACTCCTTGGGGTGATCAGCGGGTTTCGTGAAGGACTCGTCGTCCGCCTCAGTGTCCGTGCCCACGGTTGCAGGCCTGTGAAGGGCGCGCAGCGGGCTCACGCACGACATGCGGTGTCGGGCAGCGCGCCGCGCGCCACCTCGGAGCCCTGCTGCAGGATCCGCGCGAGGATCTCGGGCACCTCGAACAGCGCCCGGTTGTCGATCCGCCCCACGCCGGCGCGGAATTCGTCGAGGCCCGCCAGCAGCTGCGCCACCGCGCGGTCGATGCTGCGAAAGCTGCCGTGCACCACCCCCAGCCCGTTGTCGCGCACCCACTCGGCGTTGTAGCGCTCCTGCGGCATGGTCCACGCGTTGTCGACGACGATCACCGGCAGGCCCTGGTGCACCGCCTCGCTGAGGCTGCCCGGCCCCGGCTTGCCGATGAAGAAATCGGCCAGCCGCATGTAGTAGGGGATGTCGGCGGTGAACTCGACCACCAGGCGCGGTGCCACCCGCGGCAGGCGGCGCAGGCGCGCTGCGAGCGCCCGGTTGTGGCCGCAGATCAGGATCAGCTGCGTGACGTAGGGCACGCCTGGCAGAACCGAGGCCAGGCTCTGGTACAGTGCCCGGTTGAAGTTGGGCACCAGCGACACCACCAGATCGGGCTCGGTGCGTAGCCAGTGCTGCTGCAGTTGGCGGACCAGCAGCGGGTGGCCGAGGCGGATGGCGGCCTGCAGCAGCTTCAACTCCTGCGTCATGCCGAGCGTCCAGCCGCGCGCCAGGCGCTTGTTGTACCAGTCTTCCGGTCCGCTCCCGGTGAGCGCGCGGAACCTGTCCTGCGGGTCGAGCACCTCGAACAGATTCACCCGCCGCACCCGCCAGGCGGGCGCCTGCAGGCGCAGCGCGGCCTCGAGCGCGAGCGCGGAGGCGCGGTGCCCGCCGCCGGCGTTGAAGTAGATGAGGTCGATCGTGCGTGTGCTCACGCTGCGTCTCCGTCCGCCAGCACGGGCGTCGATCCGCCGGAGACGCCCGTTCCCGCGGGGGCGTCTGCACGCGCTCGAGGCAGCCCCAGGGTGTGCAGCAGCCGGCCGGCGAACTCCGCCGGCGACGCGTGGATGAAGTCCTCGGGCACGCCGAAGGCCTTGCGCAGCCGTAGTCGATCTTCCGCGCCGTAGGCGACGATGAACGGGTACATGCCGGCCCCGATGGCGGCGACGTAGTCGCTGTACTCGTCGCCGCAGGCGTAACAGCGCGCCGGGTTGATCGCCAGGCGTTCGCGCGCATCGCGAAACGAGGGCGTCTTGTCCGCGCCGAGCGGCAGGCAGGCGAAGTGGTCGAAGGCGTCGACATCGATGTCGTGGCGGGCGAACAGGTGGCGCAGCGTCTCCCTGGGATCGACGGTGACGTTGCGGGTGACCACGCCCACGCGCACCTGAGGGGCGGCGAGCAGGGTCTGGAGCAGGGGGGCGATGCCGGGATAGAGGCTGGCTTCGTCGCGATAGAACTCGGTCAGCGTCGCCAGCAGGCGCTTGCGGTTCTGCTTGCCGAACTGGCGCCGCAGGTTGTTGGGGAATTCGCGCAGCCCGCCGAGGTACTTGAAGAGCTTGCGCCGCTTCTGGAAGCGCGCGAGGTCGCCGATCGCCATGCCGTGGCGCAGAAAGCTCTGTTCGATGGCATGGAAGGCGTCGATGGTGGTGCCGTCGGCGTCGAAGATGACCAGCTGGTCGCAGTTCGGATAGGGAGCCATGCGCGGACCCTAGTCGAGCGATGCGACGAAGGTGTGACGGTCGACGAGATCGCGAGCTGGTTGCGCGGCGGGCAGGCAGGCAGCACGATTGGGGTTTCAGGCAAGCAGTGTCGTAAATCCGAGGATGTCGAGCATGGAAGCGGTCGCAGTCATTGATTTCGAGACCACGGGGCTGTCGCCCGCGCAGGGTGACCGTGCCACGGAGATCGCAGCGGTCATCGTGGAGGGCGGTCGTGTGGTCGACCGCTACCAGAGCCTGATGAACGCGGGCGTGCGGATCCCCGCCTACATCGAGGCGCTGACCGGGATCACGAACGCCATGGTCCGCAGCGCGCCGACCGCGGGCGAGGTCATGCGCGACGTCTACGATTTCGTCGGCGACATGCCGATCGTCGCCCACAACGCCTCGTTCGACGCCAAGTTCTGGGACGCGGAGCTCGCGCGCATCCAGCGCAGCAGGAAGCA
>JAREIX010000290.1 GCA_029286945.1 Thauera sp.
CATCGTGCCGCGCCGCGACCAGCTCGCGCGCTACGGGCTCACCATCGACATGGTGCAGGACGTGATCGCCACCGCGCTCGGCGGCGAGATGGTGACGACGACGGTCGAGGGCCTGGAGCGCTACGGCGTGTCGGTGCGCTACGCGCGCGGCCTGCGCGACGATCCGGCGCGGCTCGCGTCCGACCTCTTCGTGCCGACCATGAACGGGCCCATTCCGCTCGGCCAGCTCGCCGAGGTGAAGCTGACGCGCGGCGCGCCCGGCATCCGCACCGAGAACGCGCTGCTGGCGGCCTACGTGTATGTCGACACCCGCGAGGCGGACCTCGGTGCCTTCGTCAAGCGCGCGCAGCAGGCGGTGGCCGAAGAGGTCGAATTCCCGCAGGGCTACTACGCCACCTGGAGCGGCCAGTTCGAGAACATGGAGCGCGCCAAGGAGAAGATGAAGATCGTGGTGCCGGTGACCCTCGCACTCATCTTCGTGCTGCTCTACTTCAATTTCCGCCGCCTGACCGAGACGCTGATCGTGATGCTGTCGGTGCCCTTCGCGCTGGTGGGCGGGGTGTGGCTGATGTGGTGGCTCGGTTACCAGATGAGCGTGGCGGTGGCGGTGGGCTTCATCGCGCTCGCCGGGGTGGCGGCGGAGACCGGCGTGATCATGCTGATCTACCTCGATCACGCCTGGCGTGAGGTGCAGGCGCGCTGCCAGGCCGAAGGCCGCGCGGCCGGCGTTCCCGATCTTTACGGAGCGATCATGGAGGGCGCGGTCGAGCGTGTGCGCCCGAAGATGATGACCGTGGTGGCGATCATGGCCGGCCTGCTTCCGATCATGTGGAGCACCGGTACCGGCGCCGAGGTCATGAGCCGCATCGCCGCGCCGATGGTGGGCGGCATGGTGTCCTCGACCGTGCTGACGCTGGCGGTGATTCCGGCGCTGTATGCGCTGGTCAAGCAGGGGGAGCTGCGTGCCGCGCCTCCCTGAACATTGCCGAGGATCAACTCCAACCTTGGAGGACAGGATGATGGCAAGCCTGGCTGCAACACCCCCAGCGCGCGCAGCCTGGTTCGCGCGCTGGGGGGTGCTGCCGTCCTGGATCAAGGAACCGGGCACGCTCGCGCAGCCCATAAACGCGAAGCTCGAGACCGCAGCCGTGCGGGCGTGATGCATCATGGCGCCATGACCGAATTCCACGAAAGCTTCGCCCGCTGCGCCCGCCTGATCGAGCAGGCCGAGGGGTTGCTGATCACGGCGGGCGCGGGGCTGGGCGTCGATTCCGGGCTGCCGGATTTCCGCGGCCGCGATGGCTTGTGGCGGGCCTACCCGGCGCTCGGTCGCGCGCGCATGCACTTCCAGGATATCGCCTGCCCGGACGCGTTTCGCTCACATCCGCGCCTGGCCTGGGGCTTCTATGGCCATCGGCTCGATGTGTACCGGCACACCGTGCCCGGCCCGACCTTCCGGATCCTGCTGGACATCGCGCGCCGGCTTCCCGCAGGCGCCTTCGCCTTTACCAGCAACGTCGACGGCCACTTCCAGCGCGCAGGCTTCGATCCGGCCCGTGTCGTCGAGTGCCACGGCTCGATCCATCATCTGCAGTGCCTGGAAGGCTGCCGCGGCGCGGTGTGGTCGGCCGATGCGTTCGCGCCGCAGGTCGACGCGGAGGCCTGCCTGTTGCTGAACGATCCGCCGACCTGCCCGACCTGCGGTGGAATCGCGCGCCCCAACATCCTCATGTTCGGCGACAGCGACTGGATCGACTACCGCACCGACCTCCAGTTCGCTCGCGTGCAGGCCTGGCGCAGCAGGGTGGATCGGCTGCTGGTGATCGAGATCGGCGCCGGCACGGCGATCCCGTCCGTGCGCAGCTTCGGCCAGAGCCAGGACGCCCCGATCATCAGGATCAATCCCGACGAGGCGGGGACCGCGCGCGATCGCGGCGTGTCGCTGCCGATGACCGGGATCGTGGCCATGCGCGGGATCGCGTCGGCGCTCGGGCGGGCCGGGCGCGGATCGATCTGATCTGATCGCGACCCGGGCGGGCCTTGAAGCAGAGGTGGAAGGGCGCGCCGCGCGGCCGCGGATTCAGCGCGCGTGGGCCGGGTGGAAGTGCAGTCGCAGCGACAGCACGCTGGCCGCGGCGCTCGCGGTCTGCGCTGCGCTCAGTAACGACCTTGCCTGATCGCGTCGCAGGCTGACCGGCTGCAGGCCGGCGGCAATCGCCTCGTCGATCTTCGCGCCGGCGGCGGAGTCGAACCATTCGGCGGCGTGGCGGTTGGCGGCCCGGTGCGCCGGGTCGCGGCGGAACACCAGCAGCACCTTGTCGAGCATGGCCTCGTTCTTCAGGAACTCGTACTCCCACTTCACCCCGGGCGAGTCGCTCGCCACCAGCACGATGGCCTGGGCCGAGCGTGCGGCGGCGGCAAGGGTCTGCTGCCAGTCCGCGTGGTCCGAGTAATGGCGCTGCGCGCCGAAGGGCGTGCGCGTGTCGCCCGGGCGGCCGAGCGCGATCACCGGCCCGAACTGCGCGAGCTCGTCGACCAGCGCCTCGTCCAGGTTCTGGCGGAAGGACCACAGGTCCAGCCAGCGCGCGGGCAGGTTCCAGGGACGCCGCCGGAAGGTGCACTGATCGTCGTCGAAGCCGCGCAGGAACAGGATCGGGCGATCCGTCGCGGAGGCCACGGCCGGGCGCCACATTTCGCGGGCGCTCAGGCGCTTTCCGGCGTGGAACAGCGCGTGTCCGAGGAGGATCACGGCTGCGCCGATGAGAACCCAGGCGCGTGCGAGCACACCGCCCGTGTAGACGACGAAGCGCGCCAGGAACAGGGCCCAGAAGGCGGGGTTCTTCAGCGCGTCAAGCCGCCACGATGAGGATGGCAGGCCCGCTGCGGCAGCCATGCGGACCCAGAAGCCCTGGTCGCGGAGCGCACCGAACAGGAGCTCCCGAGGCCGGTCGCCGGCCAGCAGCAGGCGCAGACGGACGAAGCGGGCGAGCGCCAGGCAGAGGAAGGCGAGGGCGACCAGCACGGCCAGGGTGCCGAGCAGCTCCGTCAGATCGCGGTCGCCCTCCATCCACAGCCAGCCGATCCCGGCAAGCGCTGCCGCGACGAGCAGGCCGGAGAGGCTCAGGAAGACGGGGCGCGCGACGCGGCGGTCGGTGCCCGCCAGCAGGCCGGACCCGAGGACGATCAGCAGGTAGACGAGGACGCCGACGATCACGAGCGGCTCGTCGCCGAACTCGTCGATCAGCCCCACCAGGCCGTAACCGAGCAGTCCGCCGAGGAGCTGCCATGCGACCGCGCCGACGATGCATCCACTGAGCAACGCCAGCAGCCGGAATCGATCCTGGCGATCCAGCCAGTCCCAGAAGGCGAAGCCGAGCGGCGCGAGCGCGAGCAGGGTCCCGAGCGCATAGTGCCAGTCCTCGAGCAGCGGCTCGCCGCCGAAGGCCTCCGATGCCTGCTCGACGAGGCGGTGCGCAGCGTACAGCTCGAAGAGCTGCCAGAGCACCAGGAAGGGCGCGGCGGCGACAAGGAAGGAGCGCCAGGTCGCCGAGCGGTCGACCTGCTCGACGATCTCCGCAAGCGGCGACACGTCGATCAACGCGATGGGGGCTGCAGCTGCGGGCGAAGGTGAAGGCGCAGATGCCGTCGCACCGGCGCGCGGCGCATCGAGCGGCGCGAGCTCGCGACTGATCACGAGAAAGGCGCCGCAGAAGGCGAAGGGAAGGCTGACCAGGCCGATGGTCGCGAGCGGACCGGAAGCCCCGCCGCCCAGCCCGGCGGGCGCGATCGTCGCGGCCAGCAGCCACACGCACATCAGCACGGGCGGCACGAAGACCAGGCTGCGCGCGCGCCAGCGGGTGCCGGCGGCAAACGAGATCGCGGCCACCAGCCACATCGCCCAGCCGTAGGACGGCGCGGTGAAGCGCGTCAGAAGGGGCGTGATCAGCAGCAGCGCGATCCAGGCCAGCGCGAGCTGCGCGATCGGCTTGCCGCCCGGCAGGCGACCGCCGCCGGGTGCCACCAACGCGCGGAACACGTGGCCGGCGAGGATTGCCGCGAGGCTCCCCAGCAGGGCATCCCAGTCGAGGCGCGGCCACTCCGCCGCCGTGATCAGGGGCTCGAGCGAGTTGCCGATGGCGAGGGCGAACAGGCGATCGATCACCAGGCCAGCGATGAGCAGGGCGACAAGGACGCGCGGACGACAGCACCCCAGCACAATGAGGCCGAAGCAGATGATGGGCACCCAGGTGGCGAGGCTGTAGCTGCCGTAACGGATGCCCGCG
>JAREIX010000291.1 GCA_029286945.1 Thauera sp.
CATGCCCGGCATCACGCCGTCCAACACCCACACCACCCGCGACGGCCGCCACATCACCATCGGCGCCAACGGCGACGCGATCTTCCGCCGCCTGATGCGCGCGATGGGCTGCGAGGACCCCGCCGAGGACCCGACGCTCGCCGACAACGCCGGCCGCGACGCGCGTCGCGAGGAGTTGTACGCGCTGATCGACGCCTGGGTGGCGCAGCACGACGAGGCCGCGGTGCTGGCCACGCTGGCCGCCGCCGAGGTGCCGGCCTCGCGCATCTACTCGGTGGCCGACATGTTCGCCGACCCGCAATTCCTGGCGCGCGAGATGTTGCACACGGTGCTGCACACGGTGACGCTGCCCGACGGCCGCGACTGCCGCATGCCGGGCGTGGTGCCCAGGCTGTCGGCCACGCCGGGCGGCAGCGAGTGGATCGGGCCGGCGCTGGGCGAGCACACCGACGCGGTGCTGCACACGCTCGGCTACGCGCCCGCCCGGATCGAGGCCCTGCGCCAGGCCGGCGCCATCTGAGCCGGTCGTGGGCAGCGGGCTTGCCCCCTCTCACAGCAGTCCCTCCCACGCGTGGTCGCCCGCGGGGGGCTGAGCCACATCAAGGCGCCTTGTCGGCGAGGGCGGACAATCGCGACTTCCTCAGCCTTGGAGCCAGCATGTCAACCGAACGCTTCCCCGCCTTCTTCGACCAGGTGCCGCGCCTGACGGTGCGCGACCCGCTCGCGGACTTCCTCGGTGCTGCAGAGGGCGGCGTGCTCGAATACGGCTACGCCGATGCGGTGCGCCTGGCCGGGCACTCCTGCCCTACCGTGGCCTCGGCCTACGCGCTCGCCCACCACGCGCTCACCCGGCTCTATCCCGGCGAGCTCCCGGTGCGCGGCAACGTGCTCGTGAGCTTCCAGCATCCGCTCGACGAGGGCGTGACCGGCGTCATCGCCGCGGTGGTGGGGCTGCTCACCGGCAGCGCGCAGGACGGCGGCTTCAAGGGCATCGGCGGACAGTTCGTGCGCCGGAACCTGCAGGCCTTCGGCGTGCATCATCAGCCGCTGGCCTTGCGCTTTACCCGCAGCGACACGGGCGCCGCGGTGGATGCCGCGGCCGAACTCTCGCGCGTGCCGCCGCACCCCGAGATGCCCGAGCTGATGCGCCACTGCATGCGCGGCGAAGCCGATGCGGCGCAGGCCAGACGCTTTGGCGAACTGTGGCAGCAGCGCGTGGCGCGCATCCTGCTCGAGCACTGGGACGACCCCGAGGTCTTCCACCTGTCGCCTGTCGGCTGAACAAAGCCTCAGGCGGCGTCGGAGACCGCCCCATCGCGCGCCGCATCGTAGATGCGGTAGTGCCCGCGACCACTGTGCTTGACGGCGTAGAGCGCGCGGTCGGCGCGGCGCTGCAGCAGCGTGAGGCTGGCGTCGCCATTCGGCCCGAACGCGATCCCCACCGACGCGCTGACGCGGGCCTCGCCCTCGGCAAGCGCGAAGGGGCGCGCAATCGACGCACAGATGCGCGCCGCCACCTCTTCGGCGTCGGCGGGCCCGGTGATCTCGGTCAGGATCACCGCGAACTCGTCGCCACCGAGGCGCGCCACGGTGTCGGACTCGCGCACGCAGGCCTGCAGCCGGGCGGCCGTCTCCACCAGCAGGGCATCGCCGGCGAGGTGGCCGAAGCGGTCATTGACCGCCTTGAAGTAGTCCAGATCGACCGCCAGCAGCGCGAAGCGGTGACCATGGCGCGACGCGCCTGCGAGCGCCGAGCCCAGACGGTCGGCAAACAGCGCGCGGTTGGGCAGGCCGGTCAGCGCGTCGTGGTCGGCGCGGTAGCGGATCTGCTCCTCGGCCTGCTTGCGCTGGGTGATGTCGCTGAAGGTGCACACATATGCCTCGGGCGCGTCGGCCGTGCCGATGCGGGTGATCGACATCCACTGCACGTACAGGTCGCCGCTCTTGCGCCGGTTCCAGACCTCGCCCTGCCAGGCGCCCTCGCGGGCAAGGCGGACGCGCATGTCGTCGTAGAACGCGGCATCGTGCCGGCCCGATGACATCATCGCCGGCGTGCGGCCGATCACGTCCGCGGCCGCATAACCGGTGATGGCGCAGAAGGCCGGATTGACCTGCAGGATGCGGGTGTCGGCGTCGGTGACCATGATCGCCTCGGCGGCGCCCTCGAAGATCGCGCGGTAGCGCGCCTCGCTGGCGGCCAGTTGATGGGCGCTGCTGCGCTGCTTGTCCGCCTCGGCGGCCAGCTCGTGATTGAGCGTCGCGAGTTCCCCCGTACGCTGCGCGATCAGGCGCTCCTGTTCGGCGTTGATGCGACGCACGGCGCGCACATGGCGGCGGCTTAGCGTCATCAGGCCATGGATCAGTCCGGCCGCGACGACGAAGGCGACCAGGTGCAGCAGGGCGGCGCGCGTGCGCTGGGTGTCGCGCGCGACCGTCAGCGCACGCGCGGGCATCGTCACCGAGATGCCGCCGCGGATGTCGCCGAGCTTGTAGCCCTGCTCGGCATGGCACTGCAGGCAGGGCGGGGTCACGTACAGCGGCGCCATGTAGCGGTGCATTGGCTCGGCGCCCTCGTGGATCAGTGTCAGCACTTCCTTGTCGCCGCGGTCGAAACGCGCCAGCGCCTCGGCTTCCCAGGGATCGGGGCGGTTCTCGGGGCGGATCGGGTTGAGGCTGGTGATGTGCAGGCGGACGCCGTCCCCGGCCGCCGCGAGCTCGGCGATCTGGCGCGTCATGTAGGCCGGGTTGATCATCGTCAGCCGGCGCCCGTCGACGGTCTCGATGTCCCGCGCGGGATGGCGCAGATAAGGGTTGGGCTGAACCTCGTCGGTCACCGCGACGTACACCCCGCCATGGCGGGCGTTCCATGCGCGCGAGGTCTCGATCAGCGAAAAAAGCGCTGCGCCGCGCTCACGGGCGACCGCATGCAGGCTGCTGTCGATCCAGCGCCACTCGAGCGCGAGCAGGGCGCCGAACAGGATCGCGCAGGCCAGATAGACGAACGCGACGCTGCGCCCGAAGGCGACATGGTCGGTCGAGCCGAAAGCCCTCGAATCGGTCGGTCCGCTATTCATGATTTCATTTTACGCCCAGCTCAATGCGCGCCGACGTCCGGCGGCGCTCAGGTCGGTACGGTGAGCGCCCGTCCGTCCGTGTGCTCGTCGGCCGCTTCCGCCTCCTCGCCCAGGAAGCCGCCGCTCTGGTGCGCCCACAGCCGCGCATACAGGCCGCCGCGGGCGAGCAGGCCGTGGTGGTCGCCCTCCTCGACGATGCGGCCCTTGTCCATCACCACCAGGCGGTCCATCGCCGCGATCGTCGACAGCCGGTGCGCGATCGCGACCACCGTCTTGCCCTCCATCAGGCGGTAGAGGCTGGCCTGGATCGCCGCCTCGACCTCGGAGTCGAGCGCACTGGTGGCCTCGTCGAGGAGCAGGATGGGCGCGTCCTTCAGCATCACGCGCGCGATCGCGATGCGCTGGCGCTGGCCGCCGGAGAGCTTCACGCCGCGC
>JAREIX010000050.1 GCA_029286945.1 Thauera sp.
GCCGGCCCGATCAAGACGCTCGCGGCCTCGGGCATCGGCAGCTTCGGCAAGCTGCTCGCCTTCAACGAGCACAACGCCCCGCTGCGCCGCAACGTGACCATCGAGGAAGTCGGCAACGCCGCGGCCTTCATGTGCTCGGACCTCGCCAGCGGCATCACCGGCGAGATCATGTACGTCGACGGCGGCTTCAACACCACCGCGCTCGGCAACCCCCTGCCGCTGCCGCAGTAAGCGCGCGCCGCGGCAAGTGCCGCGCACGCAAAAAAAGCGGAGCGTCCCCACCAGGACGCTCCGCTTTTTTAATGATTGCCTGACCCCTCTTGCGCTGCGACCCGCCTTGCCGGCGAGCCGCAGGCTGCGCTCACTGCTGCTGAACCTGCAGCGCGCCCGGCTTGATGTCGACCTCGTAGCGCTGGCGCAGGTCACTGATGAAGGCGCCGAAGTCACGCCCGGCGAGCAGCTGCGCATATTGCGCGGCCACCGCCGCGATGCGCGGATCGTCGGCGGCGATCTCCGGACGCTTCACCGACTCGATGCGGTAGATCACGTAGTCGCCTTCCGGCAGCTGCACGCCCACGTGCGCGGGCAAGGGTTCGGCCGGCGCGGAGAACACCGCCTGCATCGCCGCCGCGGGCAGGCCCGGCGCGCCGCGTTGCAGCATCCGCTCCTCGCCCCACTGCACCGTCGCCGGCTGCTCGCCCTTGGCGAGCGCGGCCAGCATCTGCTCGCCCTGTGCCAGCGCCGTCTTGCGCCCCTGCTCGCGCCGCAGCTCATCCACGATGCGGCTGCGCACCTCGTCCAGCGGCAGACGCCGGGCCGCCTCGTAGCTCTTCACGCGCGCCGACACCAGGGTGCCGTTGCCGATCTCGATGGCCTCGGTGTTGCGCCCCTTCTGCACCGCCTCGTCGCCGAAGACGGCATTGCGCAGGCGCTCGTTGTTGAACGGCTCGGGGCCCGCGTCGCGGCTGATCCAGTCGCTGGTGCGCAGCGTGAGCCCGACCGCCTCGGCGGCCGGCGCGAGGCTGTCGGGCTGCTCATAGACGGTGTTGGCGAACTGCTCGGCGAGCTCGGCGAAGCGCCGCCCCGCCTCCTGGGCGCGCAGCTCGGCGACGATCTCCTCGCGCACCTGGTCCAGGGGCTTCACCGACGAGGGCTTGATGTCGGTGACCTCGATGATGTGTATGCCGAATTCGCTGCGCACCGGATCGCTGATGCGCCCCTTCTCGAGCGCGAACACCGCATCCTCGAACGCCCCCACCATCATGCCGCGGCCGAAGAAGCCGAGGTCACCGCCGCGGCTGGCGGAGCCGGGATCCTGCGATTTCTCGCGCGCGAGCTCGGCAAAGCGCGCCGGGTCCTGGCGCAGCGCATCGACGATCGCCTTCGCCTCGGCCATCACCCGGTCGACCTCGGCCTGCTCGGCCTTGCCGTCGAGCGTGAGCAGGATGTGGCGCGCCTGGCGCTCCTCGGGCACGCCGAAGCGCTGCGGATTGCCCTCGTAGAAGGCGCGCACGGCTTCGTCGGCAATTTCGACCTTGGTCTCGACCGCAGCGCGATCGAACACCAGATACTCGGCCTGCAGCCGCGCCGGGCGCTCGAAGCGCCCCGGATTGGCTTCGTAGTAGGCCGTGATCTCGGCCTCGCTGACCGCCGCCTCGGCCCCCAGGCGGTCGGCGGCGAAGCGCAGCTCGCGCAGGCGACGCTCCTCGAGCTGGGCGTCGAGGAAGCGCCTGGCGGAGGCCTCGGGCACGAAGCCGCCATCGCCCACGGCGGCGACGATCTGCTGCACCCGCACATCCTGCGCCAGCCGTGCCTCGAAGGTGGCCAGCGTCATGCCCTGGGCGCGCACCAGGTTCTCGTAGCGCTGCAGCGAGAAGCGGCCGTCTTCCTGGAAGGCGGGGACGCCGGCAATCGTCGCCTGAAGCTGCTCGGGCGTGACCACGAGCCGGTTCTCGGCGGCGTAGAGCGCCAGCACGCGCTGGTTCACCAGGTTGTCGAGCACCACGCGGCGCAGCTCGGCGGACTCGAGCAGGGCGCGATCGACCTGGCCGCCCGCGCTGGCACGCAGGCGATCCTGCTGTTCGCGCAGGGCCTGGTCGAAGTCATAGGCGGTGATCGACGTACCGCCGACCTTCGCGACGTCGTTGCCGGTGGCGGAGTCGCTGAAATACGCATCCATCCCGAAGAACGCGAAGGGGATGATCAGGATCCCCAGAATGATCTGCGCGATGCGCTTGTTGTTGCGGACAGCCTCGAACATCGTGAATTCCGTTAAAGCCACAAGGGAGCGTCGTCGGCCATGCACCACGGCCGCACCGAAGGCCGGCAGTTTAGCGCATTGCGCCCGACTTCTGCCCCGCTCCATGCGATACGTCACGAGGAGCGCCGGAAGCGCGCACTTATACTTTCGGGATGCGCGCGCTGACTTCACCCTGGATCATGATCGCCCTCGGCTACTGGCTGGCGGGGCATTTCGCACTCGGGCTCGCCATCCCGCCGGGCTACACCGCGCCCTTCTTCCCCTCTGCCGGGATCGCGCTCTCCGCGCTGCTGATCTGCGGCCTGCGCTACTGGCCTGCCGTCCTCGCGGGCTCGGCGCTCGTGCAGCTGGCCGCGGCCTGGCCGCTGCTCGGCAACCCGGGGTGGAGCCCGCTCGGCCCCACGCTCGTGCCGCTCGGCGCCACCCTGCAGGCCGTTGTCGGCGCGCTGCTGGCGCGCAAGCTGGTCGGTTTCCCGAATGCACTCGACACACCACGGAGCGTGCTGCGCCTGCTGGCGATCGCCGTCCCGCTGAGTTCGCTGGTGAGCTGCACGATCGCGGTCCCGGCGCTGGTGTGGGCCGGGGTGATCCCGCCGGCCGGAGCGCTGTTCAACTGGTGGTCGTGGTGGGCGGGCGACACGCTCGGCGCGCTGATCGCCGCGCCGCTGATGTTCGTCTTCTTCGCGCGCCCGGCGAGCGCCTGGCGGCCGCGCCGGCTTGCCGTCGCCCTGCCGCTCGCGATCGCCCTCGTGCTCCTCACGCTGGCGTACCGCCAGGTGGTGCAGTGGGAGGAGATGCGCATCCAGGCGCAGTTCGATCGCGACGCCACCCACCTCGCCGGGCTGCTGCAGAAGCGTCTCGACCGCCACGTCGAGATGATGCGCTCGATCGAACGCCTGTTCGCCGTCAGCGATGAGGTCAGCGCGGCCGATTTCGTCGCCTTCGTCACCCCCTGGATGGAACGCCATGCGGGCACGCAGAGCTTCAGCTGGAATCCGCTCGTCCTCGACGCGGAGCGCGAGCGCTTCGAGGCGGCCGCGCGTGCGAGCGGCCTGTCCGGGTTCGCCATCCTCGACCGCAACGCCGCCGGAGAGACCTCCCCGGCCGGGCGGCGCAGCGAGTATCTGCCGATCCTCCACATCGCACCGCTGGAGAGCAACACCAGCGCGCTCGGCCTCGACCCGCTCTCCTTCGCCACCCCGGCGGCGGCGATCGCGCTCACCCGCTCGAGCGGACAGCCGGCCGCCAGCGCTCGGCTGCGCCTGGTGCAGGAGACCGGCAAGCAGAACGGCGTGGCCGTCTACCTTGCCGTGCTCGCCCCTGAAGGCGCGCCGCTGCGCGACCGCCTGCGCGGCGTGGTGACCGCGACCTTCCGCCTCGACGACGTGCTCGCGACGGCGCTCGCCGGGCCACAGGCCGCCCACATCGAGCGCTGCCTGATCGACCTCGATGACGCCGGAACCCCAGGCTGCATCGCCGGCGGCCAGCCCGACGCGCATCCGGCCTGGGCGGCGAGCACGCTCGCCCACGCCGCGCCGATCGCCTTTGCCGGCCGGCACTGGGAACTGCGCCTGCGCGCCACGCCCGAGTACATGCGCCAGCTGCAGAGCTGGGCGGCGTGGGCCACCGTGGCGGTCGGCCTGCTCGCCAGCGCGATGCTCGGCGCCCTGCTGCTGATCACCACCGGCAGCAACCGCCGCATCAACGCCCTGGTGGAGCAGCGCACGGCCGAGCTCGAGGCCGCGAGCGCCGACGCGAACGACAAGCAGGCAGCCCTGATCGAGGCGCAGCGCATCGCGCGCATGGGCAGCTGGGAGACCGTCGAGGGCACCGCCGGCCTGCGCACCTCGGCCGAGCTGCACCTGCTGCTCGGCGTCGACGGCAGCCGGCTCGCCAGCCTCGAGGACCTGGTCGACACCGTGGCGCCAGCGAGCCGCCCCGCGCTGACGAAGGCCCTGGAAACCTGCGCCGGGAACCCCGGCCGCATCATGCTCGACTGCAGGACCGACACCCTGCCCCCGCGCACGCTGCAGTTCCGCCTCGAGAGCGAATGGCAGGGCGCACGCATGACGCGCATCCGCGGCATCGCCCAGGACGTCAGCAGCGCGCGCGAGGCGGAGGCCAAGATCCAGTATCTCGCCCGCTACGACACCCTGACCGGCCTGCACAACCGCAGCGCCTGGCAGGAGCAGGCGCGGATCGCGCTGTGCTCGGCGGCGCGGCATCAGGACAAGCTCGCGATCCTGTTCCTCGACCTCGACAACTTCAAGACCGTGAACGATTCGCTCGGCCATCCGGCGGGCGACCGCATGCTCGCCATGGCGGCCAGCCGGCTGTCGCGCTGCGTGCGCGACGAGGACCTGCTCGCCCGCCTCGGCGGCGACGAGTTCGTGGCGCTGCTGTCGCGCCTGTCGAACGTGGAGGAAGCTGCCCTCGTCGCCGACCGCATGCTCGCCGCGCTGCTCGAGCCGATGAACATCGACGGCCACGAGCTCCACCTGTCGGCCAGCGTCGGCATCGCCCTCTACCCCAACGACGGCGCCGAGGTCGACACCCTGCTCAAGCACGCTGACACCGCGATGTACGGCGCCAAGGAGGCCGGGCGCAACACCTATCGCTTCTTCATTCCGGAGATGAATGCGCGCGCAACGCAGCGCCTGCTGATGGAGACCGATCTGCGGCGGGCGATCGAGCGCAACGAGCTGGTCCTGCACTACCAGCCCCAGATCGAGGCCGCCGGCGGCAAGCCCTACGGCTGCGAGGCGCTGGTGCGCTGGATCCACCCGCAGCGCGGCCTGGTCCCGCCCGACCAGTTCATCCCGCTCGCCGAGGAAACCGGGCTGATCGCCCCGATCGGCGAGTGGGTGCTGCGCGAGGCCTGCCGCCAGCAGGTACGCTGGCGCGCCGCCGGACTGCCGCAGCTGATCGTGGCGGTGAACATCTCCGCGCTCCAGTTCCGCAAGCGCGACTTCGTGCCGATGGTGGCGCGCATGCTCGCCGAGACCGGGGCCGACCCGATGTGCATCGAACTCGAGATCACCGAGAGCGCGCTGATGGAGCCCTCGGCCGAGCTCAACGAACGCCTGCAGGACCTGGTCGAGCTCGGCCTCACCCTCGCGCTCGACGATTTCGGCACCGGCTACTCCAGCCTGTCCTACCTCAAGCGCCTGCCGATCGCACGTCTGAAGATCGACCGCTCCTTCGTCGACGACCTGCCGGGCAATGCCGAAGACGCCGCGGTGACCGCCGCCGCGCTGTCGCTGGCGCGCGACCTCGGCATGGAGGTGGTGGCCGAGGGCGTCGAGACCGCCGCGCAGCGCGAGTTCCTCGCCGCGCGCGGCTGCCACGCCATGCAGGGTTACCTGTTCTCGCGCCCGCTGACGGTGGACGCCTTCGCGGACTGGATGCGCGCCAACCACGCCGTGTAAACGGCGCAGGGCAGCCGCTCGGCTGCCCTGCCCGGCGCCTGCCTCGAATCAATCAGGCGGCCGCTGCCCGCATCAGCTCGCGCGCCTGAACACCAGCTGGCCGCCCTCGGCATCCACCCGGATGCGGTCCCTGGCGGCGAAGCGCCCTTCGAGGATCGCCTTGGCGAGCGGGTTTTCGATGCGCTCCTGGATCGCGCGCTTGAGCGGACGCGCGCCGAACACCGGGTCGAAACCCGCGCTCGCCAGCTCGGCGAGGGCCGCGTCGCTGACCTCCAGTTCCATCTCCAGCCGCGCCAGCCGCTTCTCCAGGTACTGCAGCTGGATCTTCGCGATACCGGCGATGTGCTTCTCGTCGAGCGCGTGGAACACCACCACCTCGTCGATGCGGTTGACGAACTCGGGACGGAAGTAGGTCTTGACCTCGGCCATCACCGCGAGCTTGATCACCCCGTAGTCGTCACCGGCCATGGCCTGGATCATCTGGCTGCCGAGGTTGGAGGTCATCACGATCACGGTGTTCTTGAAGTCCACCGTACGGCCCTGGCCGTCGGTCATGCGGCCGTCGTCGAGCACCTGCAGCAGCACGTTGAACACGTCCGGGTGCGCCTTCTCGACCTCGTCGAAGAGGATCACGCTGTAGGGCTTGCGCCGCACCTGCTCGGTGAGGTAGCCGCCCTCCTCGTAGCCGACGTAGCCCGGGGGCGCGCCGATGAGCCGCGCGACCGAGTGCTTCTCCATGAACTCGCTCATGTCGACGCGGATCAGGTGCTCCTCGGAGTCGAACAGGAAATTCGCCAGCGTCTTGCACAGCTCGGTCTTGCCCACGCCGGTGGGGCCGAGGAAGAGGAAGGAACCGTAGGGCCGGTTTTCGTCCGACAGGCCGGCGCGCGAGCGCCGAATGGCGTCGGCCACCAGGCGCACGGCCTCGTCCTGGCCGACGACGCGCTCGTGCAGCCTGTCTTCCATCTTCAGCAGCTTCTCGCGCTCGCCCTGCATCATCTTGCTCACCGGGATGCCGGTGGCGCGCGATACCACCTCGGCGATCTCCTCGGCGCCGACCTGCGTGCGCAGCAGCTTGTTGGGCGTGGCGTTCTCGCCCGCCTGCTCGGCCATCTTCAGCTGGCCTTCGAGCTGCGGCAGCTTGCCGTACTGCAGCTCGGCCACCTTGTCGAGCTGGCCCTTGCGCTGGAACTCGGCCATCTGCGCGCGCAGCGCGTCGATCTCTTCCTTGATGTGGGCGGAGCCTGCGACCTTGGCCTTCTCGGCCTTCCAGATCTCCTCGAGGTCGTTGTACTCGCGCTGCAGCTTGGCGAGTTCGTCCTCGATCAGCTGCAGGCGCTTCTGCGAGGCCTCGTCCTTCTCCTTCTTGACCGCCTCGCGCTCGATCTTCAACTGGATCATGCGACGGTCGAGCTTGTCCATGACCTCGGGCTTGGAGTCGATCTCCATCTTGATGCGCGCCGCCGCCTCGTCGATCAGGTCGATCGCCTTGTCGGGCAGGAAGCGGTCGGTGATGTAGCGGTGCGACAGCTCGGCCGCGGCGACGATCGCCGGGTCGGTGATGTCGACGCCGTGGTGGATCTCGTACTTCTCCTGCAGGCCGCGCAGGATGGCGATGGTGGCCTCGACCGTCGGCTCCTCGACCAGCACCTTCTGGAAGCGGCGCTCGAGCGCGGCGTCCTTCTCGATGTACTTGCGGTATTCGTCGAGCGTGGTGGCGCCGATGCAGTGCAGCTCGCCGCGCGCGAGCGCGGGCTTCAACATGTTGCCGGCGTCGATCGCGCCCTCGGCCTTGCCGGCGCCGACCATGGTGTGGAGCTCGTCGATGAAGACGATGATGCGCCCCTCTTCCTGGGCGATCTCCTTCAGCACCGCCTTCAGGCGCTCCTCGAACTCGCCGCGGTACTTGGCGCCGGCAAGCAGCGCCGCCATGTCGAGCGACAGCACGCGCTTGCCCTTGAGCGTCTCGGGCACCTCGTCATTGACGATGCGCTGGGCCAGGCCCTCGACGATCGCGGTCTTGCCCACACCCGGCTCGCCGATCAGCACCGGGTTGTTCTTGGTGCGGCGCTGCAGGATCTGGATGGCGCGACGGATCTCGTCGTCGCGGCCGATCACCGGGTCGAGCTTGCCGCTGCGCGCGCGCTCGGTGAGGTCGAGGCAGTACTTGTTCAGCGACTCGCGCTGGGCCTCGGCGTCCTGACTGCCCACGCTGGCGCCGCCACGCACGGCCTCGATCGCGGCTTCGAGCGCCTTGCGCGCGAGGCCGTTCTCCTTGAGCAGGCGGCCGGCCTCGCCCTTGTCGTCGGCGAGCGCGAGCAGGAACATCTCGCTGGCGATGAACTGGTCGCCGCGCTTCTGCGCCTCGCGGTCGGTGACGTTGAGCAGGTTGTTGAGATCGCGGCCGATGCTGACCTCGCCGCCGTGGCCTTCGACCTTGGCCAGGCGGCCGATGGCCTTGGCGACCGCATTCTTGAGCGGCGGCACATTGACCCCGGCGCGCTGCAGCAGCGACACGCTGCCGCCGTCGTCCTGCTCGAGCAGGGCCTGCAGCACGTGCAGCGGCTCGATGAACTGCTGGTCGTTGCCCACGGCGATGCTCTGTGCATCGGCGAGGGCCTGCTGGAACTTGGTGGTGAGCTTGTCGAAGCGCATGAGAGCCATCCTCGGGATCCGTTGAACTGCACCTTATGTGGGGCACATCCGCCGCGCTTCAAGTGCCGGTTCACAGCGGCGGGCGCGAGCGTCCGGGCACGTCCGGGTAACGCACGTAATCGACCAGGTCCTGGATCTCCTGCGGCGGCGGCCTGGTCAGCAGGCTGACGAGGACGATGGTCGCGAAGCCGAGCGGCACGCCGAACACGCCGGCGGAGATCGGGTTGATGTCGAACCAGGCATGGGCCATCGAGCCACCGAAGAAGGGATGGGTGCGCAGCACGTAGAAGATCGTCACCGCCAGCCCGACGAGCATGCCGGCGACCGCGCCGGGGCGGTTCGCACGCTTCCAGAAGATGCCGAGCACCAGGGCCGGGAAGAAGGCCGAGGCGCCGATCGAGAACGCCAGCCCGACCATGAACAGGATGTTGTCCGGGCGCAGCGAGGCCACCCAGGCGGCGACCACCGCCACCACCAGCAGCTGCGACTTCGAGATCACCAGGCGGCGGTGGCTCGAGGCCTGCGGGTTGATGACCTTGTAGTAGAGGTCGTGCGACAGCGCGTTCGAGATCGTCAGCAGCAGGCCGTCGGCGGTCGACAGCGCCGCGGCCAGGCCGCCGGCGGCGACCAGGCCCGACACCACGTAGGGCAGCCCGGCGATCTCCGGCGTCGCCAGCACGATCACGTCGGTGTTCAGGCTCAGCTCCGCAAGCTGCAGGATGCCGTCGCCGTTGAGGTCCTCGATGCGCACCAGCCCCACGCGGCCCCAGGACGCCACCCAGTCAGGCAGGATGCCCAGGCTCGAGCCGACCACGTTGTGATAGACCTCCCACTTGGCGAACACTGCATAGGCCGGCGCGGTGACGTAGAGCAGGAAGATGAAGAACAGTGACCACATCACCGAGCGCCGCGCCTCCATCACGCCCGGCGTGGTGTAGTAGCGCATCAGGATGTGCGGCAGCGCCGCGGTGCCGACCATCAGCACGAACATCAGCGCCAGGAAGTTGTTGCGCGCGATCGCGGACTCGCGCTCGGTCGCGCCGGGATGGGCCTCGGCATGGCGCGGCGGCGGCTTCGAACGCTCCAGCGCCTCGAGCCGCGCGCGCGCCCAGATCTGCTGCGCCTCGGCTGGCGTGCGCGGCAGGTCGCGCAGCGCGCGCTCGGTGAGCGCGATGTCGCGCGCCGGTGCATTGTCGAGCCGCATGCGGTTGAGCTGCTCGATCATCCGGCGGCGCTCGAGCTCGAGCGAATCGGGCAGCGCCGCGATCTTGTCGGCGAGATCCTGGGCCCGCGCCGCGTACAGCCGGCGCACCTCGAGCTCGGTCGGAGCCTCGAGCAGCACGTCCTCGCGCGCGGTGATCTCCTGCAGCACCTTGCCGTACACCGCCTGCGGAATCGGGATGCCGGTGAGCTTGTACGACAGGATCACCACCGGCACCAGGTAGGCGATGATCAGGATCACGTACTGGGCGACCTGGGTCCAGGTCACCGCGCGCATGCCGCCGAGGAAGGAGCACACCAGGATGCCGGCGAGGCCGATGAAGAGCCCGATCTCGAACTCGACGCTGACGAATCGGCTGGTGACGAGGCCGACGCCGTAGATCTGCGCCACCAGATAGACGAAGCTCGCCAGCACCGCCGCGGCGAGGCCGACGAGGCGCGCGAAGTTGCCCTGGTAGCGCGCGCCGAGGAAGTCCGGAATCGTGTACTGCCCGAACTTGCGCAGGTAGGGCGCGAGCAGCAGCGCCACCAGCACGAAGCCGCCGGTCCAGCCGGTGACGAAGGCGAGCCCCTCGAAGCCGCTGAAGTAGAGCGTGCCGGCAAGGCCGATGAAGGAGGCGGCGCTCATCCAGTCGGCGGCGGTGGCCATGCCGTTGAACAGCGCCGGCACACGGCGGCCGGCGACGTAGTACTCGGACACGTCCGAGGTGCGGCTCATGACGCCGATGGTGGCGTAGATCGCGATCGTCACGAACAGGAAGACGTGGCCGATCACCTGCTGTGACAGGCCCATCGACTCGCCGATCGCGAGCAGCACCACGAACAGCGCGAAGCTGAGCGTATACAGGCCGTAATACCGGCGCAGCCGTCGCGCGAAGCCGGCATTGCGCTTCAAGGCCGGCCCCGCCCGTGGTCGCCGCGCACGCCCGGCATCAGTACTTGATCCGCGCGTAGTAGGTCTGCTCAGCGGCCTCGCGCGCCTCGCGCAGCGTGCGGATGCCCTTCTCGGCCAGCAGCGGCACCAGCTTGAGAAACACCTCGGCGGTCACGATGGCGTCGCCGAGCGCGGTGTGGCGGCCGACGATGGTCAGCCCCAGGCGCTCGGCGATCGCCTCCAGCCGGTGCGACTCCTGGTTGGGATGGATCACCGCCGACAGCAGCAGGGTGTCGATCACCGGCTGGTCGAAGCGCAGCCCGGTCTCGGCCTCCTTGAGCTGCAGGAAGCGCATGTCGAAGGCAGCGTTGTGGGCGATCAGCACGGTGTCGGCGGCGAAGGCGTGGAAGGCCGGCAGCACCTTGTCGATGGTCGGCTGGCCGCGCAGCATCTCGCAGGTGATGCCGTGGATCTTGGCCGACTCGGGGGCAAGCGGACGCTGCGGGTCGACGAGCTGCTCGAAGGACTCGCTGCGCAGCAGCTTGCCGTTGACGATGCGGGTGGCGCCGATCTGGATGATCTCGTCGCCCTGCGAGGGGTTGAGCCCGGTGGTCTCGGTGTCGAACACCGTGAAGGTCAGCTCGGACAGCAGGCGGTCCTCGAGCCCGTAGGACTTCTCCGACCAGGCGAAGAGGTCGAAATCGTAGTACTCGGGCCGGCTCTCGCCGCGCAGGTAGGTGTCGGCTTCGGCCTGCTCCTGCGGCGTCGCCGCTGGCAGCAGGATGCGGAAGAAGGCGCGGTGGCGCACCTTCTCGCGCTCGAGCCACATCTCGCCGTCGTGGCGGTCGATGACGTCGCGCACGGTGAGCGGGCTGCTCTCGTCCTCGATCTTCATCGCCTCGAGCTCCCAGCTCATCACCGTCTCGGTGCTCATCGCCTGGCCCGACCAGATGAGGTCGAGGTGCACCAGGCGCCCGGCCGCGGTGAGGCGGAAGCGGACCTCGCGGACCTCGAACTCGTCGGACAGGCGGCTCGCCAGGTAGGTGATCGCCTGCATCAGCGAGAAGCTGTCGACCTTCATCCACAGCGACTCGTCGACCTCCTCGAGCTTGGTCGGCAGGCCGATGCGCGCCTCGATGCGGCGCTGCACCGCGGCGATCAGGTCGGCGCCCAGCATCTCCTCGAGCGGCCAGCGCGCCTTGAGCGAGTCGGCGAACTCGTTCGCGGTCTGGTCCAGGCGCTGGCTCATCGCCTGCACCTCGTCGCGCACCACCTTGCGGAAGCGCGTGCGCATGTCGTCGCTGAGGTCCTCGAACTCGAGCATGTCGGCCGCCGCGCGCACGTTGGCGAGCGAGGCGCGATTGCCCTCGGTGAGGTTGTGCAGCATCTGGTCGCGGCGCGACTCGGTCTCGAAGTTGCGGGTGATGTTGTCCAGCATCAGGATGAAGCCGGTCACCGTGCGCTCGGCCGCCGGCGGTGCCTCCGCCGGGACCGCGGCGCCCTCGCCGCCCGCCCCCGTGTCCCGGGCCGCGGCCACCGTGAGCACCGGCGCCATCTGCACGCGCAGGAGCTGGCCGGCGCGCGTGGTGGTAACGAAGTTGGCCTGCGGCTGGGCCACCCCGCGGCGCAGTCGCTGCTGGATGGTGTCGAGCGCATGGGCGATCAGGTTGCGCTCGAAGACGCCGTAGATGGAGCGCCCGAGGCCGATCAGCTCGCCGCCGCCGGCGACGCCGGGGGCGTCCGACAGCGCGCGGAACTGCATGCGCGCGCGGTTGTTGTAGAGCAGCACGCGGCCATCGAGGTTGCACACCACCACGCTCTGCGTCAGCTCGGACATCAGCGCGGCGAGGCGCGTCTTCTCGAGCTCGACCGACTCCTTGGCGCGCGCGATCTGCGCCTCGACGTCGCACATCAGCGCGTCGCGCTGGCTGGCGAGTTCGTTGGTGGCGAGGGCGAGCGCCTGGACCTCGGGCGGGCCATCCGGCTGCACGCGGAAGCCGCGGTTGGCGCCGAGCATCAGGCGCAGGTTCTCGGACATGCGCAGCAGGCCCTGTACGTACTGGCGGAACAGCGTGCGCACCACCCCGACACCCGCGGCAAAGCCGAGCGCGGTCAGCAGCGTGCCCAGCCCGACGTGCGGCGCCAGCACGTTCACCAGCAGCGTCCTGCCCTCGCCCTCGGTCTCCACCCACACGATCAGGGCCGTGAGCAGGAACGGCCCCGTCATCAACAGGAACAGCACGATGACCGCGAGAATGAAGCGCGCACGTGCCGGCATGGTTCACTGCTCCAGCAGGCTGCGGACCTTGTCCACCAGCTCGCGGGTGGAGAAAGGCTTGGTCATGTAGGCATCGGCGCCGAGCGCCAGCCCCTTGGCCACCTCGGTGTCGCGCCCCTTGGCGGTCAGCATCAGGATCCGCACGCCACCGAGCGCGGGGTCGGCCTTGACCTCCTGGCAGACCTCGAAGCCGCTCTTCTTGGGCATCATCACGTCGAGCAGGACCAGATCGGGCTGGTCGGCGCGGATCCGCCGGATCGCCTCGTCACCGTCGCTGGCCACCAGCACCTCGAAGCCCTCCCGCTTCATGAGGAACTCCAGCGAAATGACGATGTTCTGCTCGTCGTCCGCAATCAAGACCTTCTTGTTCATCTATGACTCCTCCCCGATGCGTATTCTAAGTCATTGAGCTGCGGCCGCCGACGCCAGCGGCAGCTCGAAGGAGAACGTGGCGCCGCCGCCCGGCACCGACTCCAGCCACAGGCGGCCGCCAAAATGTTCGACGATCTGCCGGCTGATCGGCAGGCCCAGGCCGGTGCCCTGCGGGCGCGCGCGCGCGTCGCCGCCCTGGCGGAACTTCTGGAACACCACCGGCTGCTGCTCGGGCGGGATGCCCGGTCCGTTGTCCTTCACGTCGACCCGCAGGCGTACGCCGTCGCAGCTCAGGCTGACGTCCACCCGTCCCGCGCCCTGGGGCACGAACTTGGCGGCGTTCGACAACAGGTTGAGCATCACCTGCAGCAGGCGGTCGTGATCGGCGCGCAAGCTGGGCACCGCATCGGGGATGTGCACGAAGACCTCGGCGCCGCGATCGTGGAACAGCTGCATGGTCGCATCCACCGAGTGCTGCACGAGCTCGCGCATGTCGATATCGGTGTTGTGCCACTCGGCGTGCCCGGACTCGATCTTCGCCATGTCCAGCACCTGGTTCACCAGGCGCGTGAGGCGCACGGTCTCGGAGACGATGATGCCGAGAAAGCGCTGGCGGTCGGCGACGTCGATGTCGGGGTCGTCGACCATCATCTCGGAGAAGGCGCGGATCGAGGTCAGCGGCGTGCGCAGCTCGTGGGTGACGGAGGACATGAAGTCGTCCTTGAGGCGGTCGAGCTCCTTCAGCTGCTCGTTGGCGGCGCGCAGCTCGGCGGTCGCCGCCTCGAGCGCGCGCGATTTTTCCTCGAGCTTGTGCGAGTAGGCGCGCACCTGTGAGGCCTCGTCGAGGATGTCCATCACCTCGCCCAGCCCAAGCGGCTCCTCCTGCACCACGGTCGACACCATGACCCGCGCCGACGCGCTGCCGATCGCACCCGCGAGCAGAGTCTCGGCAAAATGCACCAGCTCGGGGTCGGCCTTGAGCTGGGAGACGTCCTGCAGCCCATGCGAGCGCGCCCAGGCGCCGAAGGCGTCCTCGGTGCGGCGCTGACCGAGGAAGCGCGCCACCAGGGGCAGCAGGTCGCGCACCTCGGCGCCGGTGCGCCAGAAGCTCGCGGGGGGCGAATCGCCCCGCCGGAACACGTCCACGAAGAGCGCCCCCTGGGTGGCTTCCGCCCCGGTCGGCACGCGCGCGAGCGAGACCAGCACATAGGCACCGATGTTGGCGAGCAGGCTCCAGAACAGCGCGTGGCTGATGTTGTCCCAGCCGGCGAGCCCGAACAGCTGCTCGGGCTTGAGCCAGCCCAGCCCGAACAGGCCCTGCTCGAGGAAGCCGGGATCGAGCCAGCCCGACTTGGCGAACGAGGGCAGCATCAGCGTGTAGCCCCACACCGCGAAGCCCGCCAGCAGCCCGGCGAGCGCGCCCTCGCGGGTACCGCCGCGCCAGTACATGCCGCCGATCACCGCGGGCGCGAACTGCGCCACCGCGGCGAAGCTGATCAGGCCGATGCTCACCAGCGCGTAGGCCTCTCCAGCGAGGCGGAAGTACAGGTAGCCGAGCAGCAGCAGGATCACGATCGCGCCGCGCCGGATGCCGAGCAGCAGGCCGGTGAGGTCGCGCTCGCCCGCCAGGTTCAGGCGCCGGCTACGCAGCAGCATCGGCATCACGAGGTCGTTGCACACCATCGTGGACAGCGCGATGGCCTCGACGATGACCATGCCCGTGGCCGCCGACAGGCCGCCGATGAACACGAACAGCGCGAGCGCCACGTTGTCGTGCGCGATCGGCAGCGTCAGCACGAAGGTGTCGGGGTCCACCGTGCCGCGCCCGAAGTGCAGCAGGCCGCCGATCGCGATCGGGATCACGAAGATGTTGATCAGCAGCAGGTAGGCCGGAAACGCCCAGGTGGCGCGGCGCAGGTGCTGCTCGTTGACGTTCTCGACCACCGCGATCTGGAACTGCCGCGGCAGGAAGATGACCGACAGCATCGCCAGCAGCACATGGGCGAACCAGCCGCCGTAACCCAGCCGGCCGGCGCCGTCGAAGGCCAGCACGCTGGCGAGCTCGGGCACCGCCAGCGCGCGCGTGTAGAGGTCGCCGAAGCCGTCGTACAGCCAGTAGGTGACGTAGATGCCGACCGCGAGGAAGGCGAGCAGCTTGACCACCGACTCGAAGGCGATCGCCGCCACCATGCCCTCGTGGCGCTCGGTGGCGTGCCGTCCTGCCACCAGCCGGCCTGGCTCTCGACCCTGAACAGGCTGTCGTGTTCGCCGATCAGCAGCGCGTAGCCGCTCGAGATCGCCTTCAGCTGCAGCGCGATGTAGGGGACGATGCCGACCACCGCGATCAGGGTCACCAGCCCGCCGAGCAGATGGCTCTTGCCATAGCGCGAGGCGACGAAGTCGGCGATCGAGGTGATGCGGTAGCTGCGGGCGATGCGGATCATCTTCAGCACCACCAGCCAGGCCAGCGCCAGCCCCAGCGTGGGGCCGAGGTAGGTGGGCAGGAACCAGGTGCCGCCCGAGGCGGCGCGGCCGACGCTGCCGAAGTAGGTCCACGCGGTGCAATACACCGCCAGCGACAGACTGAACACCCAGGGGTTGGCGATGATCGAGCGCCCCTGGTCGGCGCGGCGGTCGCCGAAATAGGCCACCGCGAACAGCAGCAGCAGATAGGCGAAGGACGCCCCGATGATCAGCCAGCCCGGCAGCATCGGCGCCTCCGCATCAGCGCGCGCCCCGCTCGACGATCCAGGCCAGCGCCACGATCAGCCCGAGCCAGACGCAGAACAGATAGACGTGCAGCAACGGCAGCCCGAACAGGCGCTCGGGCCGGTCGAACAAGGACAGGATCGGGTAGTTCAGCAACAGCATGCCGGCGAGAAACACTGCCACCAGACGCTGTCCGGCCAGTCCCTTGCGCATCATGCCCCTCCCATGATGTCCGCCACGACGACACACAAATGACGAGGCGCCGCCCTGCTCTTCGGGGCAGGTTCGGCGCTTCGTACGAACAGGATCACGCGTTGCGCGTGTCCGGTCTCCCCCCGCACCCGGCCATCGTGGGCCGGGCTTCCTCCTGTCGTTGGGTCACGGCCGGGCACGCAGGCGCCCGGCCGGTCGGTCCTCAGCCCTTGAGCTGCTCGAGGATGTGCGGGTTCTCGAGCGTCGAGGTGTCCTGGGTGACGTCCTCGCCCTTGGCGAGCTGGCGCAGCAGGCGGCGCATGATCTTGCCCGAGCGGGTCTTGGGCAGGTTCTCGCCGAAGCGGATGTCCTTGGGCTTGGCGATCGGTCCGATCTCGTGGCCCACCCAGTTCTGCAGCTCCTTGACCACCTTGGCGGCTTCCTCGCCGGTCGGGCGCGCGCCCTTGAGCACCACGAAGGCGACGATCGCCTCGCCGGTGAGGTCGTCCGGACGCCCGACCACCGCAGCCTCGGCAACCTTTTCGTGCGCGACCAACGCCGACTCGATCTCCATCGTGCCCATGCGGTGCCCGGACACGTTCAGCACGTCGTCGATACGGCCAGTGATGGTGAAGTAGCCGGTTTCGGCATCGCGGATGGCACCGTCGCCCGCCAGGTAGAGCTTGCCCTGGAAGTCGGCCGGGTAGTAGGACTTCACGAAGCGCTCGGGGTCGCCCCAGATGGTGCGGATCATCGACGGCCACGGCTTCTTGACCACCAGGATGCCGCCCTGGCCCCAGGGCACCTCGGTGCCGGTCTCGTCGACCACCGCAGCCTGGATGCCCGGGAAGGGCAGCGTGCACGAGCCCGGCACCATCGGCGTGGCGCCCGGCATCGGGGTGATCATGTGCGCGCCGGTCTCGGTCTGCCAGAAGGTATCGACGATCGGGCAGCGGCCGCCGCCGACGTTCTCGTAGTACCACTCCCAGGCCGCCGGG
>JAREIX010000292.1 GCA_029286945.1 Thauera sp.
CCACGGCATCAAGTACAGCAACTCGGCGCTCTCCAGCGCCGCGGAGCTGTCGGCGAAGTACATCAACGACCGCCACCTGCCCGACAAGGCGATCGACGTGATCGACGAGGCCGGCGCCGCCCAGCGCATCCTGCCGAAGTCCAAGCAGAAGAAGACCATCGGCAAGAACGAGATCGAGGAGATCGTCGCCAAGATCGCCCGCATCCCGCCGCGCACCGTGTCCAACGACGACAAGGCCGCGCTGAAGACGCTCGAGCGTGACCTCAAGAACGTCGTCTTCGGCCAGAACGCCGCCATCGAGGCGCTCGCCAAGGCGATCAAGATGTCGCGCTCGGGGCTCGGCAACCCGCAGAAACCGATCGGCTCCTTCCTGTTCTCCGGCCCCACCGGCGTCGGCAAGACCGAGGTCGCCCGCCAGCTCGCCTACACGCTGGGCATCGAGCTGGTGCGCTTCGACATGTCGGAGTACATGGAGCGCCACGCGGTCAGCCGCCTGATCGGCGCGCCGCCGGGCTACGTCGGCTTCGACCAGGGCGGGCTGCTCACCGAGCAGATCACCAAGAAGCCGCACTGCGTGCTGCTGCTCGACGAGATCGAGAAGGCGCATCCGGACATCTACAACATCCTGCTGCAGGTCATGGACCACGGCACGCTAACCGACAACAACGGCCGCCAGGCAGACTTCCGCAACGTGATCATCATCATGACCACCAACGCAGGCGCCGAGTCGATGCAGAAGGCGGTGATCGGCTTCTCCGCCAAGCGCGAGGCCGGCGACGAGATGGCCGACATCAAGCGCCTGTTCACGCCGGAGTTCCGCAACCGGCTGGATGCGATGATCTCGTTCAAGGCGCTCGACAACGAGGTCATCCTGCGCGTGGTCGACAAGTTCCTGATGCAGCTCGAGGCCCAGCTGCACGAGAAGAAGGTCGAGGCCCACTTCAGCGACGAGCTGAAGGCCTGGCTGGCGGAGAAGGGTTTCGATCCGCTGATGGGCGCGCGTCCGATGGCGCGCCTGATCCAGGACACGATCCGCGCGGCGCTCGCCGACGAACTGCTGTTCGGCCGCCTGGTCAATGGCGGCAAGGTGACGATCGACCTCGACGAGGACGACAAGGTCAAGCTGGTGTTCGAGGAGACCGAGACCGCGACCGCCTGATCGACCCACTCGACGCCGGACGCCGTCCGGTGTGCCGCCAACGGCATGCCTTCCTGCGCAGGGGAGGCATGCCGTTGTGCATTCCAGCCACGCGTTCGCGCGCAAGCCGCCGAGGCAGCAGGCTTACCCGCAGCGCGGTCGCTTATCATGCCCGTTCCCGCGCCGACCACCTGGCGCATTTCCGCTATTGCGAGGAGCCCACATGAACATCCAGACCGCCGATCTGTGTGATGCCCACGAAGACAAGCTTGCCGTCGTCGCCCCCATGTTCGCCAGCTACGGCGGCCGCCCGGCCTTCGGCGGCCCGATCTCGACGCTGAAGCTGTTCGAGGACAACTCCTTCGTGCGCAAGGCGGTGGAGGGCCCGGGCAAGGGCCGCGTGCTCGTCATCGACGGCGGCGCCTCGATGCGCTGCGCACTCGTCGGCGACCAGCTCGCCGAGCTCGCCGTGAACAACGGCTGGGCAGGCATCATCGTCTATGGCTGCATCCGCGACGCGAAGGCGATCGGCGGGATGGATCTCGGCGTGTTCGCCCTTGGCACCCACCCGAAGAAGACCGTCAAGCGCAACACCGGCGAGATCGACATCCCGGTGAGCTTCGGCGGCGTCACCTTCGTGCCGGGCCATTACGTCTATGCCGACGAGGACGGCGTGGTGGTCAGCGCTACGCCCCTGCTCTGAGGCGCGATCGTCACGCCCAGCCCAGGCACCCCGCGCCGATTCCAGCGGACGCCGCAGCGCGACCCGGCGGAAATTCATCGCAATGCAGCACGGAGCTCCTCGACATCCGTTTCACGGGGCTCACTTTCGTTTCACACTGCAAAACACGTCACACAAGCAACTGTTTTAAATAGAGAAGATTTTTTCTTATGTCTTATATAAGACATATTGCTGCTGCGCGGAATGCCTCCTATACTCCTCTCCATCTGCAGCGCTCTTCTCCCTCGAGGGCGCGGCAGCCATAACACCGCGACCGGTGCCTGAACCCGCCGCGATGGTTGACCCCTCCTGCACTGATAAGGACGCATCATGACCATGACCCGCGAACAGCAAATCGCCGCTCTGGAAAAAGACTGGGCCGAGAACCCCCGTTGGAAAGGCATCAAGCGCGGCTACTCCGCTGCTGACGTCGTCCGCCTGCGCGGCAGCCTGCAGCCCGAGTACACCCTGGCCCAGCGTGGCGCCAAGCTGCTGTGGGACCGTGTCAACGGCGGCGCCAAGAAGGGCTACGTGAACGCCTTCGGCGCGATCACCGCCGGTCAGGCGATGCAGCAGGCGAAGGCCGGCCTCGAGGCCGTGTATCTGTCCGGCTGGCAGGTCGCCGCCGACGGCAACACCTCCGAGACCATGTACCCCGACCAGTCGCTGTACGCCTACGACTCGGTGCCGACCATGGTCCGCCGCATCAACAACACCTTCAAGCGCGCCGACGAGATCCAGTGGTCGCGCGGCATCAACCCGGGCGACAAGGAATTCATCGACTACTTCCTGCCGATCGTTGCTGACGCCGAAGCCGGCTTCGGCGGCGTGCTGAACGCCTTCGAGCTGATGAAGAACATGATCGCCGCCGGTGCCGCCGGTGTGCACTTCGAAGACCAGCTGGCTGCCGTGAAGAAGTGCGGCCACATGGGCGGCAAGGTGCTGGTGCCGACCCAGGAAGCCTGCGAAAAGCTGATCGCCGCCCGCTTCGCTGCCGACGTCATGGGCGTGCCGACCATCATCCTGGCCCGTACCGACGCCGAAGCCGCCAACCTGATCACCTCCGACCACGACGCCAACGACAAGCCCTTCCTCACCGGCGAGCGCACCCAGGAAGGCTTCTACCGCGTCAAGAACGGCCTCGAGCAGGCCATCAGCCGCGGCGTTGCCTACGCGCCCTACGCCGACTTGGTGTGGTGCGAGACCGGCACCCCCGACCTCGGCTTCGCCCGCGAGTTCGCCCAAGCGGTGCATGCCGCCTGCCCGGGCAAGCTGCTGTCCTACAACTGCTCGCCGTCCTTCAACTGGAAGAAGAACCTGGACGATGCCACCATCGCCAAGTTCCAGGACGAGCTCTCGGCGCTGGGCTACAAGTACCAGTTCATCACGCTGGCCGGCATCCACATCAACTGGTTCAACACCTTCAAGTTCGCCCACGCCTACGCCCGCGGCGAAGGCATGAAGCACTACACCGAGATGGTGCAGGAA
>JAREIX010000293.1 GCA_029286945.1 Thauera sp.
GGCGCATCGGTCGGTCTCCGTCCGCGTCAGCGCAGGTTGCGCTGCAGGATGTTGGAGAACTCTTCCATGAAGCTCTCGAAGCGGATGCCGAGACGGTCGATGTCGTGCGCGAAGCGGTTGTAGGCGACGACCGCGGGAATTGCGGCGAACAGGCCGATCGCGGTGGCGACCAAGGCCTCGGCGATGCCGGGCGCGACCTGGGCGAGGGTGGCCGAGCCGACGCTGGAGAGGCCGCGGAACGAGTTCATGATCCCCCACACGGTGCCGAGCAGGCCGATGTAGGGCGACACCGAACCGACCGAGGCGAGGAAGGCGAGGTGGGCCTCGAGGTCGTCGATCTCGCGCTGGTGGGTGGCGCGCATCGCGCGGCGGGCGCCGTCGAGCGTGGCGCCATGGTCGTGGCCCTTGGCGCGCAGCTTGGTGAATTCGCGATAGCCGGCCTCGAAGATGCGCTCCATGCCCTCGGCCTGGTGGCGGCTGGCGGATTCATACAGCGTATTGAGGTCGCCGCCACTCCAGAAATCGCGTTCGAAGCTGTCGGTTTCGCTGCGTGCCTGGCGGATCTGGAAGGACTTGCGGAAGATCCAGTACCAGGACACGAGCGACAGGGTGGCCAGCAGCGCCATGACGAGCTGGACGAGGACGCTCGCCTGCGAGATCAGGCTGAGGATGGAGAGGTCGTGGGTGACGGTCATGCTGTGCTTTCGAGGAGGGCGTGCAGGGAAGCCGGAATGGCGACGGGTGTGTGTCGATGCAGATCGATGCTGGCGAGGAGGACCCGGGCGGTGAAAAGAAGTTCGGTGCCGCGCAGCACCTGCTGCTCGAAGGCGATGCTGGCGCGGCGCAGGGTGGCGACGCGGGTGCGGACCACGAGGGCGTCGTCGAGGCGGGCCGAGGCGAGATAATCGGCGTGCACCGAGCGCACGACGAAGGCCAGGCCCTGCTCGTCGAGCAGCGTCTGCTGGCTGACGCCGAGCGTCCTGAGCCATTCGGTGCGCGCTCGTTCGCAGAATTTGAGATAGTTCGCGTAATAGACCACGCCTCCCGCGTCCGTGTCTTCGTAATAGACTCGGACCGGAAGGCTGAAATGAGGCGACGATGCCGGGCTGCCTGAAGCAGGGGCATCGTCGCATTCGATTCTCGGTTGCATCGCAGCATTCTAGCCGAGCAGGCTGGCGCGGTGCACCTCTGTTGCAAATGCTGATGCGCGCTCGCGCGCCCGGCGCTTAGCGCTTGTTGCAGAAGATGTTTTCTCGGAATGCGATTCTTCGTTGCGGGTCGACCGGCGCGGGCTTTCCGGCCCTTGTGCGGCGCCCCAGATAGGCAGGAATACGAACGTGGCGCTCCCTTTCTTCGGTAAGAAACCTGCCTCGCCTCGGTCCGCGGCAGCGCCGGAGGAGCGTGCGCAGGACGCGGGCAGCCCCCCGCCGACCGAGCTGTCGGGGCTCGACTTCAGCGCCTCGGACCACGGCAGGGCGCTCGCGCATGCGGCTGGCCTGGTCGAGGTCCAGGAGTGCGGGAGCGGCATCGGTGCGGCCTTCGAGGAGGCCGCCGTGCTGTACGCCAATGGCAACGAGGTCGAGGCGCTCGCCCTGCTCGAGGCCGCAGTGCCCGGCGAGGGCAGCATGGTGGGCGAGGGGGCCTGGCTGATGCTGCTCGACATGTACCGGCTCGGCGGCCACCGCCAGCGCTTCGAGTCGCGCGTACTCGACTACGCCACGCGCTTCGAGCGCTCGCCGCCGTCGTGGGAGGACCTGTCGCCCGCGGCGGGCAAGCCGCGCTCCGCGCAGCTGCCGCTGGTCAATCTGAGCGGTCAGCTGTCGGCCGCGGCCGCGCGCCAGTTCGAGCAGGTCGCCGCCATTGCGCGGCGCAGCGGCGGTGTACGCATAGACGTGAGCAAGGTGCGCGGCGTGGACGATCCGGGCTGCGCGATCTGGCGCCAGCTGCTCGCCGAGCTGGCAGCGGAGCGGATCGGCGTCACCCTGCTCAACGTGCAGTCGCTCGCCGGGGTGCTCGGCGAGCGGGTGGAGGCCGGTCGCGCCGAGGCGCGCGACACCTGGCTGATGCTGCTCGAGCTGCTGCAGTACGCCGGCGACCAGTCCCGCTTCGAAGACCTTGCCGTCGAGTATGCGGTGACCTTCGAGGAGTCGCCGCCGTCGTGGGAGCGTCGCGCAGGGCTGGCGCCGGTGGCCGAACCGCCCCGGCGCGCCACGGTGTCGCCGCCTGCGGATCCCGATGGTTTCGTGTTCGAGGGCGAACTCACCGGCGCCGCCAACGACAGCCTGAAGCGCCTCGCCGCCTTCGCGAGCGAGCGCCGCCAGGTCCGCATCGACTGCGCGCGCCTGCACCGCATCGACTTCGTCTGCGCCGGCACGCTGTTCAACATTCTCGTCACCTTGCAGGCTCAGGGTAAACTCGTCAGCCTCGTCAATGTAAACGCCATGGTGGCGGGCCTGTTGCGCGTCATGAGCGTGGACCAGGTCGCCCACGTCACCCTGCGTCCCTGAACAATCGACCAGCCCCGGCGCGGCCGCGGGCGGAGAACGGCAATGGAACAATATCGCGGCACCACCATCCTGTCGGTGCGGCGCGGCAATCGCGTCGCTCTCGGCGGGGACGGCCAGGTCACCCTCGGCAACATCGTCATCAAGGCCTCGGCGCGCAAGGTGCGCACGCTCTACAGCGGCCAGATCCTTGCCGGTTTCGCAGGCGGCACGGCGGACGCCTTCACGCTGTTCGAGCGCTTCGAGGCCAAGCTCGACAAGCACCAGGGCAACCTGCTGCGCAGCGCGGTCGAGCTCGCCAAGGACTGGCGTACCGACCGCATGCTGCGCCGGCTCGAGGCCATGCTGGCGGTGGCCGACCGTGAGCACTCGCTGGTGATCACCGGCAATGGCGACGTGCTCGAGCCCGAACAGGGCATCGTCGCCATCGGCAGCGGCGGCGCGTATGCCCAGGCCGCGGCGCGTGCGCTGCTCGAGAACACCGAGCTCGAGCCCAAGGAAATCGTCTCCAAGGCGCTCGGCATCGCCGGCGACCTGTGCATCTACACCAATCACCACCACACCATCGAAGTGCTGGACTGAGGCCGAACGCATGACCCAGATGACCCCGCCGGAGATCGTCTCCGAACTCGACAAGCACATCGTCGGCCAGGACAAGGCCAAGAAGGCGGTCGCCATCGCGCTGCGGAACCGCTGGCGCCGTGCCCAGGTCGAGGAGCCGCTGCGCAGCGAGATCACGCCCAAGAACATCCTGATGATCGGCCCCACCGGCGTCGGCAAGACCGAGATCGCGCGCCGCCTGGCGCGCCTGGCCAACGCGCCCTTCAT
>JAREIX010000051.1 GCA_029286945.1 Thauera sp.
CGTTTCTCGCCCTTGATGTGGGCGATGAAACCCACGCCACAGGCATCGTGTTCATTGGCGGGGTCATACAGACCCTGCTTTTGGGGCAGATCCATCTTCTAATCCTCAAACGACACGCAAGATCACGCGTAGGGGGCCATGGAGGTCCTGCCCGCAGGCAGGCGCCGATAAACCGAACGCGCACAAAAAAGCCGGGCGCGCGCGCACCGGCTTTGTAGTTTGCACCAATCTGGTGCAAAAACAACGATCTGAAGGACAAAAATCGCGCTGCTGAAACCCTGCATGCACCATTTTGGACACAGGCGCCAGACTCGTCGCTTTCGAAAAAACTATACCCCCCAAAGCTGCGCGGATTCAAGATTTTTTTGCACTGCCGCACGCGCTCGATCGGACGCTTTGCCTGCCTGCGCAGGGGCGCCGGTCAGTGGATCTCGCCGACCGCGAACAGGCGCCGATGCTCCTTCATCGCGTAGCGGTCGGTCATCCCCGCGATGTAGTCGGCGATCGCGCGCGGCTTGTCCTCGCGCGCCATCGCCTGATACTGCGGCGGCAGGATGTGCGGGTCGTCCATGAAGGCGGCGAACAGGTCGCCGACGATGCGGCGCGCCTTGTTGGTCATGCGCAGCACCTGATAGTGGCGGTACAGGTTGTCGCGCAGGAAGAGCTTCAGCTCGCGCAGACGCGGCCGCAGCGCATCCGAATAGGCCACCAGCCGCGGCGCGGCGCGCACCTCGTCGAGCGAGGCCACGCCGGCGGCGGCGATGTTGGCGCGCGTCTGCTCGAGCAGGTCGATCACCATCAGGTGGATCATGCGGCGCACGGTCTCGTTGATCAGCTTGCGCCCGGACAGCCCCGGCCAGCGCGCCTCGGCCTCGCGGCGCTGGGCGGCGAAGAGCGGCACGTCCTCGAGCTGCTCGAGGGTGATCAGGCCCGAGCGCAGGCCGTCATCGACGTCGTGGTTGTTGTAGGCGATCTCGTCGGCCAGGTTGGCGAGCTGGGCCTCGAGCGCGGGCTGGGTGCCGTCGAGGAAGCGCTGGCCGACGTCGCCCAGACGCTCGGCGTTGGCGCGCGAGCAGTGCTTGAGGATGCCCTCGCGGGTCTCGAACATCAGGTTCAGGCCGTCGAAGCCGGCGTAGCGGTCCTCGAGCAGGTCCACGGTGCGCAGCGACTGCAGGTTGTGCTCGAAGCCGCCGAAATCCTTCATGCAGGCATCGAGCGCGTCCTGCCCGGCATGACCGAAGGGCGTGTGGCCGAGGTCGTGGGCGAAGGCGATCGACTCGGCGAGGTCTTCGTTGAGCCCCAGCTCGCGCGCGATGCCGCGGGTGATCTGGGCGACCTCGATGCTGTGGGTGAGGCGGGTGCGGAAGAGGTCGCCCTCGTGGTTGACGAACACCTGGGTCTTGTACTCGAGGCGGCGGAAGGCGGTGGAGTGCACGATGCGGTCGCGGTCGCGCTGGAACTGGCCGCGCGCGACCGGCACCGGTTCGTCATGGCGGCGTCCGCGCGAGTTGGCTTCGGTGACGGCGTAGGGGGCGAGTTGCAGCATGCGAGCTCCTGCAGGGGCGCAGCAAGACGGGAACAGGCGGATCTTCTCTTCAGCGCCCGGTTCGCGGGCCTGCCCGCGAAGACGGCCGCCTTCAGCTCAACGGCAGCGCGCCTCGATCGCCGCGGCGATGTCCTCGGTGGCGGCCTCGCCATGGATCACCGCACGCCCGAGCGCGCGCAGCAGCACCAGGCGCAGCTTGCCGGCCTCGACCTTCTTGTCGTGCGCCATCAGCTCGAGGTAGCGTGCCGCCCCCAGCCGCGGTCCCCACACCGGCAGCCGCGCGCGCGCGAACAGGGTGGCAATGCGCTCGATGTCCTCGCCCTGCAGCCAGCCGAGGCGTCGCGACAGCTCGGCCGCCATCATCGTGCCGGCGGCCACCGCCTCGCCGTGCAGCCATTCGCCATAGCCGAGCCCGGTCTCGATGGCGTGACCGAAGGTGTGGCCGAGGTTGAGCAGCGCGCGCTCCCCCTGCTCGGTCTCGTCGGCGGCCACCACCTCGGCCTTGTTGCGGCAGGAACGCTCGATCGCCTCGGCCAGCGCATCGGGGGCGCGCGCGACCAGCGCGTCGAGGTTCGCCTCCAGCCAGGCGAGGAAGGCCGGATCGCGGATCAGGCCGTACTTGATGACCTCGGCCAGGCCGGCGGACAGTTCGCGCTCGGGCAGCGTGCTCAGGGTGTCGATGTCGGCCAGCACCAGCTTCGGCTGGTAGAAGGCGCCGATCATGTTCTTGCCCAGCGGATGGTTGATCGCCGTCTTGCCGCCTACCGACGAGTCGACCTGCGCGAGCAGCGTGGTCGGGATCTGGATGAAGGGCATGCCGCGCTGGTAGCAGGCGGCCGCGAAGCCGCCCATGTCGCCCACCACGCCGCCACCGAGGGCGATCAGCGTGGTCGAGCGCTCGCAGCGCTCCGCGAGCAGCATGTCGAAGATCAGGTTGAGCGTGGGCCAGTCCTTGTGCGCCTCGCCGTCGGGCAGCACCACCGCGGACACGCGCACGCCCGCCGCCTCGAGCGTGGCGCGCAGGCGATCGAGGTAGAGCGGGCCGACCACGTCGTTGGTGACGATCGCCACCCGTTTCGTCTTCAGGTGCGGCAGGATCAACTCGGCGCGCGCCAGCAGCCCGCGGCCGATGTGGATCGGGTAGCTGCGGTCGCCGAGCGCGACGTTCAGGGTCTGCATGTGTTCGCCTCGTGTCTGAGCACCGCGTCCTCGATCAGCCGCACCATCGTGCCGGGGTTGCCGCGCCCCCCCTCGACGATGATGTGCGCCACCTCGCGATACAGGGGGTCGCGCTGCTGGTGCAGCTCCTCGATGCGCCGGCGCGGATTGTCGACCTGCAGCAGCGGGCGGTTGCGGTCGTGACGGGTGCGCTCGTAGAGGATCTGGGGCGGCACGTTGAGGTAGATCACGATGCCACGCGCGCGCATCAGCTCACGGTTGGCGGGCGTCGTGACCACGCCGCCGCCGGTGGCGATGACAATGTCCGGCACCTGGGTGAGTTCGTCCATCATCATCGTCTCGCGCTTGCGGAAACCCGCCTCGCCCTCGATCTCGAAGATGGTGGGGATGCTCACGCCGGTGCGGGCGACGATCTCCTGGTCGCAATCGGCGAAGCGCAGCTTGCGGCGCCGCGCCAGCTCCTTGCCGACCGTGGTCTTGCCGGCGCCCATCATGCCGATCAGTATCAGACAGCTCACGCGTGACTCGCCGGAAGTCGAGATGAAAAAAGGGCCGGGCACCCTTGCGGGATGCCCGGCCCCGGATTGTATCAGCTGAGCGGCGGGCTCAGCGCAGCGTGAGCGCGTCGGAGACGATGCGCGGGGTGATGAAGACCAGCAGCTCCTTGCGGTTCGAGACCTTGCTCTGGGTCTTGAAGAGATGACCGAGGACCGGGATGTCGCCCAGCACCGGCACCTGATCGACCCCGGTCGACTCCTCTTCCTCGTAGATGCCACCGATGACCACGGTGCCACCGTTCTCGATCAGCACCTCGCTCTTGACGTTCTTGGTCTCGATCGGCGGCACATTGAGGAGCGCGTTCTCGTACAGCGGACGGTCCTTGTTGACCTCGATCGACAGCTGGAGGCGCCCATCGGGCGTGATCTGCGGCTTGACCTTGAGCGACAGCACCGCCTTCTTGAACGACACGCTGGTGGCGCCCGAGCTCGTCGCTTCCTGGTACGGGATCTCGGTACCCTGCTCGATCGAGGCTTCGACCTGGTTGGCGGTCAGCACGCGCGGACTCGACACGACCCGGCCGCGGCCGTCGGACTCGAGCGCCTGCAGCTCGAGGTTCAGGAAACGGGTCAGGCTGTTGTTGAACAGCGTGAGGTTGAGTGCGCCGTAACCGTCCGGCAGGAAGCCGTCGCCGCTCGTCGCCGACTCGCCCACCCGGCGCAGGATCGTGTTGATCGGCGCATTGGCGCCGGTGTTGATGGTGCCGTCGGGATTGCCCGAGGCGAACTCGGAGGTGCCGAAGCCGATCTTGCCGCCGCCGCCCAGGCTGCGGTTGCGGCGATCGCCATAGCCGAGGCGTACACCCAGGTCGCGCGCGAAGGTCTTGTTCGCCTCCACGATCCGCGCCTCGATCAGCACCTGGCGCGGCGCCACGTCGATCTCCTGCACCAGCCGGCGCAGCGCCTGCAGGCGGGAACCGACGTCGGTCACGAACACCTTGTTGCTGCGCTCATCGACCACCACGCTGCCGCGCTTGGACAGCATTGTCTGGTCCTTGCTCTTGAGGAAATCGAAGATCTCCTTGGCCTTGTGATAGTTGATCTGGAAGCTCTCGGTCTGCAGCGGCTCGAGGTCGCTGATCTGCGCCTTGGCCTCGAGCTGCAGCTTCTCGCGCGCGGCCAGCTCGTCACCCGGTGCGATCCAGATCACGTTGCCGTTCTTGCGCATGTCCAGGCCCTTGGCCTGCAGGATGATGTCGAGCGCCTGATCCCAGGGCACGTCCTTCAGACGCAGGGTCAGGTTGCCCTGCACCGAGTCGGAAGTGATGATGTTGAAGTCGGTGAAGTCGGCGATGACCTGCAGCACCGAGCGCACGTCGACGTTCTGGAAGTTGAGCGACAGCTTCTCGCCCTGGAACTGGCCGCGCGTGCCCTGCACCAGCTTGTTCGGGTCCTCGACGACGCGCTTGACCTCGAGCACGAAGCGGTTGTCGCTCTGGTAGGCGTTGTGCTCCCACAGGCCGTTCGGGGTCACCGTCAGGCGCACACGGTCGCCGACCTGCTGCGCGGTCATCGAGGTCACCGGGGTGGCGAAATCGGTGACGTCGGAGCGGCGGCGCAGGTGCTCGGGCAGGCTGGTCTTCAGGAAGTCCACCACCAGGTTGCCACCCTGCTGGCGGATGTCGATGCCGGTCTCGGGGCTGGACAGGTCGACGATGATGCGACCGTCGCCTGCAGTGCCGCGGCGGAAGTTGATGTCGCGCACCGCGAGTCCGGTGCCGGCCAGCTCGCGCGCGTCGGCGAAGTTGCCCTGCGACTCGGTGACCACGGTGTTCTGCGCCGCCTGTGCGGACGTCGGCGAGATGGCGATGATGAGGTCGCGGCCCTGCACGCGCGCCTCGTAGGGGCTCATCTTGACGAGGTTGAGCACCAGCCGCGTGCGGTCGCCCACCTGGACGATGTTCGCGCTGCGCAGGTCGCCCTGCTCGATGCTCTGCGCATTGCGACCGAGTGCGTTGCCGGTACCGGCGAAGTCGAAGGCGATGCGCGCGGGGTTGGCGACGCTGAAGCTCGGCGGCGGCGCGGCGAGCGGCTCGCGCAGCGTGAGGCGGACGTAGAGCATCCCGCCCTGCTCGGCGACCTCGAGGCCTTCGATCTGGTTGGCGAGCGCCTGCGTCTGCCCGGCTTCCTGCGCATGGGCGGCAGGCGCAGGGGCGACGCCTGCAAAAACGGCTGCCAGCAGCAGCACTCCGATAGGTTGTCTCATTTTCCGGCCTCCTGCCGCTCCTGCAACGTCAGCGGGGTGATTCGCTCCACCCAGTCGCCATAGACATCCTCGACCAGTTCGCGCAGGGTCACTTCGTTCTCGGTGATTTGCGTGACCACGCCGAAATTCTGTCCCATGTAGTTTCCAACCTTCACCTGATGCAGCGCGTTGTTGGCCTTGATCAGGGCATGCGTGTTGCGTCCCTGCATCAGGACGCCGACCATCTGCATGGATTCGAGCGGATAGGCCTCGAGCGGCTCGCGACGGCGATCCAGATCCGGCCGCAGGGTGCTCGACGAGGCGCGCCGCTCGGGCGTCATGCGGCCGGAGCGGAAGGGGTCGTCACCCTGCGTGCCGGCGTAGGCCACGACCGGGAAGGGCTTCAGCTCGGGCAGCGCGCGCACCGTGCCGCGCATGGTCTTCGCCTGCTCGTTCATCCAGGCCTGGAGGTCGTCCTCGCTGCCGCCCGCGCACCCGGCGAGCAGCACACAGGCGCCTAGGATTGCCGCCCTGTTCATTTCTTGTTCCCCTGCTTGGCCGCCTGCGCCGCCTGGGCGGCCTGGCGCTGCTGCGCGAGCTCTTCCTCGTCGAGGTAGCGGTAGGTGGTCGCCTTGGTGTCGAGCTTCAGGCGTCCGTCCTTGTCGGTCTCGACGCCCACGTTGTTGAGGGTCACTATGCGCGGCATGCGCGCGACGTCGGCGACGAACTCGCCGAGATCGTGATAGACCCCCGACACCTTCACGTCGATCGGCATCTCGGCGTAGAACTCCTTGATCACGTCCGCGCCCGGCTTGAAGAGCTCGAACTGCAGACCGCGGCCGAGCCCCGCCTGGTTGATGTCGGACAACAGGGAATCCATCTCCGCGCGGTTGGGCAGCTGCTTGAGCAGCGCGCCGAACTGGCGGTCGATTTCGGCAAGCTGGCGGCGGTGCTCCTCGAGATTGACGGCCTGGCGCTTCTTGGCGACCCAGCTCTCGCGCAGCTGCACTTCCTCGGCCTGGCGCTGCTCGAGCACGGCGACCTGCTCCTGCCAGTCGAACCACCAGAAGCCTGCAATCGTCAGCGCGAGCAGGCCGACGAACACGACCACCCGCGGCGCGGCCGGCCACAGCCCCGGATCGTTGGGGTCGAGTCCCTTGAAGTCCTGCGCGATGCGCTTGAAGTCGATACCCTTGCGCGCCGCCGGGGCGCCCGTCGATTTCGCTTTCATTTGGCGGCTCCCTGGCTGGCACCCGCGGCCGCCCCTCTTGCCGCCCCGGCAGCAGCCGTCCCCTTCGCAGCCCCCGCGGCGGCCTTGTCGCCCGTCGCCTCGGCGGACTCGGGCTCGGGCTGACGGATGCTGATCGCCAGCGTGAATTCGCTCACCCGGCGGTTGTCGAGCATGGCCGCCTTGGCCTCGACCAGCGCGGGCTGCTCGAGGAAGGGCGACGCCTCGATGTTGCGCATCAGGTGCGACACCCGGGCGTTGGACTGCGCATACCCGACCAGGGTGACACGCCGGGCATTCTGCTTGATGGACTTGAGATAGACCCCGTCCGGCATGCGCTGGGCGAGCTCGTTGAACAGATGGACCGTCTCGGCGCGCGTGCTCTGCAGCGACTCGATCACCTGCTTGCGCGCCAGCATGGCGTCGATCTGCTCCTTGAGCCGGCGGATCTCGGCGATGTCGCGATCGAGCTTGGCGATCTCGTTCTTCAGGAACGTGTTGCGGGCTTCCTGGCTCTCGATGTGGCTGCTGTAGACCGCATGCACGGCGAAACCGACGAGCGCGCCGAGCACGACCATCGCCGCAGCGATGACGTAGAACTGCTGGCGGCGCAGGCGGCGCTTCTCGACGCGATGCGGGAGAAGGTTGATCCGGATCATGCGTCGAATCTCCTCAGGGCGAGCCCACAGGCCACCATCAGCGAGGGCGCGTCGGAGAGCAGGGACTTGGGCCGCACCTTGCTGCTCAGCGTCATGCCGGCGAAGGGGTTGGCCACGGCGGTGTCGACCTGGGTGCGCGCACCCACGACGTCGGCGAGGCCCGGCATGATCGCGCAGCCGCCCGCCAGCACGATGTGGTCGACCTGGTTGTACGAGGTGGAGGTGAAGAAGAACTGCAGCGCGCGCGACACCTCGAGCGCAAGGCTGTCCATGAACGGCCGCATCATGTCGCGCGGATAGCTGTCGGGCAGCGACCCCGCACGCTTGGCCGACTCGGCCTCCTCGAAGCTCATGCCGTACTGGCGCGCGATGTCCTGGGTGAGCTGGCTGCCGCCGAAGGCCTGTTCGCGCGAGTACACCGACTGACCGTTGCGGAACATGGTGACGTTCATGACGCTGGCGCCGACGTCGACCAGCGCGATCACCTGGTCCGCGCCGCCTCGCGGCAGCTGCGCGCAGACCAGTTCCAGCGCCGACTCGACCGCCAGCGACTCGACATCGACGATGACCGCCTTGAGGCCGGCCGCCTGGACCACCGCGACGCGATCCTCGACCTTCTCCTTGCGCGAGGCCGCGATCAGGACCTCGACGTCGCCCGGACTGCCGGGCGCCGGCCCGATCTCCTGGAAGTCGAGGTTCACCTCGTCGAGCGCGAAGGGGATGTACTGATTGGCCTCGGCCTCGACCGCGAACTCCATCTCGGTCTCGCGCAGGCCTTCGGGGAGGATGATCTTCTTGGTGATGACCGAGGACGACGGCAGCGCCACCGCCACGTTCTTCACCCCGCCGCCGAAGCGCCGCAGCGCGCGCTTGACGGCTTCGCTGACGGCGTCGAGGTTGGCGATGTTGCCGTCCACCACGGCGTCGCGCGGCAACTGCTCGATCGCGTAACGCTCCACTTTGTAAGCGTCCTTGTCACCTCCCGAAAGCTCGACCAGCTTGACGGACGAGGACGAGATGTCTAGCCCGGCAAGCTGACGCGTCGCGGAGCTGAAAAATGGGAGGTCAATCACAAAGAAAATCCTTACATTTCTTTATGTTACGCGTCATATCTAAAGCAGTCTGTCGCATGCTAACAACAAGCCCCAGGGGTGTAAAGGGAACTTCTTCACGCTTAACGACCGCTAACATGAAGACTTTAGGAGCGTGCAAGGCCATCCCGTATAATGCCGGTCCGCTTCAAACTCTTCTGGATTGCCCATGCGCTGGGTCCTGTATCCGATCGCAGCGCTGACCGCGCTGGTCATCCTCGGCCTTGCCACCCTCGCGGCCATGGCCCTGCTCGCATGGCCCAACCTGCCCGCACTCGATACGCTTACCGACTATCGGCCCCGGGTGCCGCTTCGAGTATATACGGCCGATGGGCACCTCATTGGCGAGTTCGGCGAGGAGCGCCGTGACGTAGTGCGCATCGCCGAGGTTCCTTCCACGCTCAAGCACGCCATCCTCGCCGCCGAGGACGAGCGCTTCTACGAACACAAGGGCATCGACCCGGTCGGCCTCGCCCGCGCCGCGCTCGCCAACCTGTCCTCCGGCGGCCGCGGACAGGGCGCATCGACGATCACCATGCAGGTCGCGCGCAATTTCTTCCTGTCGCGCGAGAAGACCTACAACCGCAAGCTGTACGAGATCCTGCTCGCGCTGAAGATCGAGCAGAACCTCTCCAAGGACCAGATCCTCGAGCTCTACATCAACCAGATCTTCCTCGGCCAGCGCGCCTACGGCTTCTCCGCCGCCGCGCGGGCCTACTACGGCAAGACGCTCGAGCAGCTCAGCCTGCCCGAATCGGCGATGCTCGCCGGGCTGCCCAAGGCGCCCTCGGCCTTCAATCCGATCGTCAATCCGGCGCGTGCGGCCGTGCGCCAGCAGTACGTGCTGCGGCGCATGCTCGAGGCCGGCTTCATCAACAACGCACAGTTCGAGGAAGCGCTCAGCTTCGCCACCCCGAAGCAGAGCCAGCGCGACACCGCGGCGGCGCGCAAGGCCCAGGACATCGCGGTGCCGGGCGACTACGTCGCCGAGATGGCACGCCAGATCGCCGTCGAGCAGTTCGGCGAGCAGGCCTACGAGCTCGGCATCCGCATCGTCACCACCGTCACGCGCGCGGATCAGGAGGCCGCCTACGCGGCACTGCGCCGCGGCGTGCTCGACTACGACCGCCGCCACGGCTACCGCGGCCCGGAAGCCTTTGCCGACCTGCCTGCCGGCACGGTTTCCGAGGAGCAGCTCGACGAAGCGCTGGGCGACACCAGCGATCACGGCGACCTGCTCGCCGCCATCGTGCTCAAGGCCGGCCCCAAGGAGGTGGTGGCCTATCGCCGCGGCCAGGAGATCCGCATCAGCGGCAAGGGGCTCGGCTTCATCGCGCCGATGCTGGCCGAGAAGGCGCCGCAGAGCCGGCGCGTGCGCCGCGGCGCGATCATCCGCCTGCGCAGCACCGGCAAGGACGCCTGGGAGATCGTGCAGTTGCCCGAGGTGCAGGCGGCGCTGGTGGCCGTGGACTCGCATACCGGTGCCGTACGGGCGCTGATCGGCGGCTTCGACTTCAACCGCAACAAGTTCAACCACGTCACCCAGGCGGTGCGCCAGCCCGGCTCGAGCTTCAAGCCCTTCATCTTCTCGGCCGCGCTCGACCGCAGTTTCGGCCCGGGCAACGTGCTCGACGACGCCCCGCTCTACTACCCGGCGGGCGTCACCGGCAGCAAGGCCTGGGAGCCGAAGAACTACGACGGCCGCTACGCCGGCCCGATGACGCTGCGCGATGCGCTCGCGCGCTCGAAGAACATGGTGTCGATCCGCCTGCTCGAGCAGATCACGCCCCAGTACGCACGCGACTACCTGGGCCGCTTCGGCTTCGATCCGGCGCAGAATCCGCCCTACCTGACCATGGCGCTCGGCGCCGGCGCCGCCACGCCGTGGCAGATGGCGACGGGCTTCGCGGTGTTCGCCAATGGCGGCTACCGCATCGAGCCCTACGTGGTGAAGGAGATCTACGACGGCAGCGGCCGCCTGATCGCGCGCACCGATCCGCCGGTCGCCGCCGAGAGCGCGCCGCGCGTCATCGATGCGCGCAACGCCTGGCTGATGGATTCGATGCTGCGCGATGTGGTGCAGCGCGGCACCGCAACGCGGGCGCGCGTGCTCAAGCGCAACGACCTCGCCGGCAAGACCGGCACCACCAACGATTACGTCGACGCGTGGTTCTGCGGCTATCACCCCGACCTCGTCACCGTCTCGTGGGTGGGCCACAGCCAGCCGCGCAACCTCGGCCGCGGCGAGACCGGCGGCGCCGCCGCTCTGCCGATCTGGATCGACTACATGCGCAGCGCACTACAGGGCGTCCCGGAGGTCGAGCGTCCGCGGCCCGAGGGCCTCAAGCTCGTGCAGAACGGCCTCGGCAGCGGCCAGGACTACCAATACGCCGAATACGACCCGCCCACTCCGCCCCCGGTGCCGGACTGGCTGCAGCAAATGTTCGCCAGCGATTCGTCGCCGGCAATGGAGGCCGAGAGCGAGGCAATCCCTCCCGCCCCGAGCGCCAGTCCGCTGCCGCCGCCGGCGCAGGCGCCGGCGCCGGTCGAGGACCGCATGCCGACGCCGATCCGGCGCTGAGCCGCCGCGCGCAGGCTCAGGCCGGGCGCGACAGACTGACCGGCACGCCGGCCTGCTGGCTGGCGAGCGTCGCGATCATGTCCCACAGGTCGCCGCCGCCACGCGTGTCCAGCCACCTGCCTTCCTGCGGCCGGAAATGAAAGCCGCCCGACTTCGCCGCAACCCAGATCTCGCGCGCGGCCGTGTGGCGGTTGATGATCATCTTGCTGCCGTTGTCGAATTCGAGCTCGAGGATCCCGCCCGGCTTGGGCTCGACGTCGATCTCCGCACCGCAGTCCTCGAGCGCGGACTCGATGCGCGCGAGCTCGGCCTCGGCGAGCGCATTGAACGCAGACTCTTCCATGCTGACTCCTTCTGTTAGCATCCTGGTTTTTCTCGAAGAACGGCGATGCGAGCCAAACTTCCGCTGATCGCGCTTGCCTGCGCGCTGCTGTCCGCATGCGGCATCAAGGGGCCGTTGTACCTCCCCGCGCCGGGCCCGGCAACGCAGCCTCAAGCGGGCGCCGATCATAGCAAACCCATCGTCCCGCAGGACCTGCTTTCCGACTCCCCGCTCGAATGAACGCCCCCGACACCCGCCCCACCCCCTGGCCCGTCCCCACGCTCACAGCCCGCACCGGCGGGCTGTGGCTGGAAGACCTGGCGCTCGCCGACATCGCCGCGCGCTTCGGCACGCCGACCTATGTGTACTCGAAGGCCGCACTCGAGGCCGCCTTCGGCGCCTGGCAGCAGGCCCTGGCCGGCCGCCGCGCGCTGGTCTGCTATGCGGTCAAGGCCAACTCCAACCTCGGCGTCCTCTCTGTGTTCGCCCGCCTCGGCGCCGGCTTCGACATCGTCTCGGGGGGCGAGCTCGCCCGCGTGCTCGCCGCCGGCGGCCGCGCCGACAAGGTCGTGTTCTCCGGCGTGGGCAAGACCCGCGCCGAGATGCGCCAGGCCCTGGAGGCCGGCATCCGCTGCTTCAACGTCGAATCCGCCGCCGAGCTCGAGCACTTGAACGCGGTCGCCGGCGAACTCGACCAGCGCGCGCCGATCGCGCTGCGCGTCAATCCGGACGTCGACCCCAAGACCCACCCCTACATCTCCACCGGGCTCAAGGGCAACAAATTCGGCGTCGCCTTCGCCGACGCCGCGGCGCTGTATCGGCGCGCCGCCGCCCTGCCCCATCTGCGCATCAGCGGCGTCGCCTGCCACATCGGCTCGCAGCTACTCGATCCCGCGCCGATGGCCGAGGCGGCCGAGAAGCTGCGCGAGCTCGTCGACCGGCTCGCCGGCGAAGGCATCGTGCTCGATCACATCGACCTCGGCGGCGGCCTGGGCATCCGCTACCGCGACGAGGCGCCGCCCGCCGTCGCCGACTACCTCGCGCCGCTGCTCGCGGTGTTCGCCGATCGTCGCGAGGAGCTCTGCTTCGAGCCGGGACGCTCGCTGGTGGGCAACGCCGGCCTGCTGCTGACCCGCATCGAGTACCTCAAGCCGGGGGAAACCAAGAACTTCGCCATCGTCGATGCGGCGATGAACGACCTCGCTCGCCCGGCCTTGTACGACGCCTGGCACGAGGTGGCGGCGGTCACCCCGCACGGCGGCGAGGCGGTCGAGTACGACATCGTCGGACCGATCTGCGAGAGCGGCGACTTCCTCGCCCGCGCGCGCAGCCTGGCGGTCACCGAGGGCGACCTGCTGGCGATCCTGTCGGCCGGCGCCTACGGCATGACGATGAGCTCGAACTACAACACGCGCCCGCGCGCCGCCGAGGTCATCGTCGATGGCGACCAGGTCCACCTGGTGCGCGAGCGCGAAACCGTGGCCGAGCTGTTCGCGCTCGAGCGCAGCCTGCCCTGATGGCCGCCCCCGCGCGGGCGGGGGCTTTCCGCGGCCGCGCACGTCGTGCGCAGGCGGCCTTAGGCCTCGGCGCGGGCGAGCGCCGCGCCCGCGTCGTAGGCTTCGTACAGGGCGCGGCCGAACGCCTTCCAGGCCCGGCCGCCATGCGTGTGCATGCCGGTCTCGGCGCTCTGGCGCATGTTGATCAGCATCAGTTCGGACAGCGCGAACAGTTCGCCGGTGAGTTTTTCCTGGCGCACGGGGCTGCGCAGCAGCTTCATCATGCAGCCCGGCGTGCAGCTCAGCGCCTGCTGCGCCAGCTCGCGCAGGCGCGCCTTGTCGTCCCAGTCGAGTCCGATGGCGATGCCCCGCTTGACGATCTCGCGCTCCAGCTCATCGGCCGTGCGCGCGTAATGCCCAAATCCACTCATGATCCTCGTCCTTCCCGGCGCGCTGCCCACAATGCATGCGCCGCGCGTGCTGCACCGCATGAATAATCCATGCGGATCGGCCCTCATCCTAATCCAGTCCGGCGCGGAGCTGCCCGCAATTCATCCCCTTTCGTGACGCCCATCATGCTTCCTGGCCCCTTCCTCGCCCGCCTCGGCCGCGCCCTCGTCCTCGGATTCGCCCTTGCTGCGACGCAATACACGAACGCCGGCACACCGCTGCCGCCAGGCATGCAACTGGCACTCGACAACGCCCGCATCCCGGCCGAGGCGGTGTCGGTGTGGGTGCAGCCGGTCGACGGCAGTGCGCCGACGCTCGCCATCAACGCCGAGCGGCCGATGAATCCGGCCTCGGTGATGAAGATGGTGACCGCCTTCGCCGCGCTCGAGCGCCTCGGACCGGCGCACACCTGGCACACCCGCGTCGCGGCACGCGGCCCGGTGCGCGATGGCGTGCTCGAGGGCGACCTGTTCCTGATCGGCGGTGGCGACCCGGTGCTCGGCTACGATCGCCTGTGGAAGCTGCTGCGCCGGCTGCGTGCGCTGGGCATCGAGCGCGTCGCCGGCGACATCGTCCTCGACGCCTCGGCGCTGACGCTACCGGCCCACGACCCCGGCGCCTTCGACGGCCGCGGCCTGCGCCCCTACAACAGCGGCCCGCACGGTCTGCTGCTCAACTACAACACCATGCTGCTCGGCCTCTACCCGGGCGTCGTGGCCAACGCGCCGGTCACGCTGGCCGCCGAGCCGGCGCTGGCGGGCGTGGCCATCGACAACCGCATCCTGACCTCCGACGCCCCGTGCGGCAGCTGGTACGCCGACCTGCAGGCCAGCATCGAGGGTGGCCGGCGGCTGGTGCTGAGCGGCAGCCTGCCCGCCGCCTGCGGGCCCCGGACCTGGAGTGCCGCGCCGCTGCCGCCGGCCGAATTCAGCGCCGCGCTGGTCGGCACGCTGTGGAGCGAGGTCGGCGGCCGGCTCGGCGGCAGCGTGCGCGCGGGCCGTGCGCCGGACGACGCGACCGAGCTGCTGGCCGAGGACTCGCCCGCGCTCGCCGAGATCGTGCGCGACATGAACAAGTGGTCGAGCAACGTCATCGCCCGCCAGCTGCTCGCCAACCTGGGGGCGGCGCTACCCTCGAGCCAGGCGCCCGCGCCGGACATGGTCGCCAGCGGCGCGCGCGTGGCCATAGACGTGCTGCAGGGCGCCGGCATCGACACCGGCGGGCTGGTGATCGAGAACGGCTCCGGCCTGTCGCGCATCGAGCGCATCCGGGCCGACAGCCTCGGCCGCCTGCTGCTGGCCGCCTGGCAGCGGCCGTGGATGCCGGAATACATCGCCGCGCTGCCGGTCGCCGGCCTCGACGGCACCGCCCGCGGCCGCCTGCGCGACAGCCCGGCGAGCGGCTACGCCCACATCAAGACCGGGACCTTGAACGGCGTGCGCGCGATGGCGGGCTACCTGCTCGACCGCCACGGCCGCCGCCATGCGGTGGTGATGATGGTCAACCACCCCGAGGCGGCAAACAGCGGCGCCGCGCAGGATGCACTGATGGAGTGGCTGTGGGCGGGAACGCCCTGAGCTCGAGGCATTGCGACCGGACACGCGGGGCGCGCCCGGTCGCGGGGCGGTCGGGTCAGGCCGCCGAGGCGGGGCACCGACTCCGCCGACTGCGTCAGTCCATCGGCAGCGGCCGGCGCTGGATCAGCACCCACCAGCCGCGCGCGATGCGGTAGAGGATCCACAGGCCCGCGATCAGCAGCAGGCCGAGCGCGAACGGCACGCCGATGATCGTCAGCACCATCAGCACCGCCACCGCGATCCACATCACGGCGAACCAGAAGGTGCGAATCTGCCAGCGGAAATGGCTTTCGAGCCAGGTGCCGCGCACCGCGTTCTGGTTCCAGTAGTTCAGGATCACCGCGGCGATCGACGGCAGGC
>JAREIX010000294.1 GCA_029286945.1 Thauera sp.
CGCGCTGCGCCACGACCGCGCCCGCGTGCAGACCGGCAAGATCAGCCGCTTCGGCCTGCTCGAGCTGTCGCGCCAGCGCCTGCGCCCGGCGCTCGCCGAGACCAGCTACATCACCTGCCCGCGCTGCAACGGCACCGGCCACATCCGCAGCACCGAATCGTCGGCGCTGCACATCGTGCGCATCCTCGAAGAAGAAGCGATGAAGGAAAACACCGGCGCGGTGCACCTGCAGGTGCCGGTCGATGTCGCCACCTTCCTGCTCAACGAGAAGCGGGTGGACATCGCCCGCATCGAGATGCGCCACAAGGTGCAGCTCATCATCGTGCCGAACCGCCACCTCGAGACGCCGGCGCACGAGATCATCCGCCTGCGCCACGACCAGCTCAACGCCGAGGACATCGCGCTGGCGAGCTACCAGATGGTGCAGAAGCCCGCCGAGGAGGACGCGCGCCTGCCGTCCAAGGCGAACGAGCGCCCTGCCCGCCCCGAAGCGGCCGTGAAGGGCATCGCCCCGGCGCAGCCTGCGCCGGTCGCCGCCCCGGAACCCGCCCCTGCGCCGGCGCCGGCCGCGGTCGCCGCGCCGTCGATGGGTCTGTTCGCCCGCATCATGAGCTGGTTCGGTGCCAGCAAGCCCGAGGTCGCACCGGCGCCGGCGGCGGTCGTCGAGGAGGCGCCCAAGCGCGAACAGCGCCCCCGTGGCGAGCGCAGCGGCGAAGGCCGTCGCGGCAACGGCAACCGCGGCCGCCGTGGCGAGCGCAGCGAGCGTGAAGCCGATGCGCAGCAACCCGCCAGCCGGGGCGCACGCGCCGAGCGTGGCGAGCGCGCGGAAGGCGGCGACAAGCCGCAGCGCGCCGCGGGCGAGCGCCCCGAGCGGGCCGAGCGTCCGGAACGCGGTGAACGCGGCGAGCGCCCCGAGGGCGGTCGCGGTCGCGGCCGCAACCCGCGCGGCAGCCGCTCCGAAGAGGCGGGCGAGCGCGTTGAGAAGCCGGCCGAGGAGCGCGCCGCAGCCGAGGACGAACTGCTGAAGGCCGCTGCTGCCGCAGCCGCCGTCGCGGCGGTCGCAGCGCCCGCGGGCGAATCCGGCGCAGCCGAGGCCGCCAGCGCCAGTGAAGCGGCAGGCGAGGAAGGCACGCCCGGCGAGAAGCGTCGCCGTCGTGGCCGCGGCCGTGGTCGCCGTTCGGGCGAAGCTCAGGCCGCAGCCGATACCGGCGTCGAGGCCGGCGAGGCGGGCGAGGAAGCCCGTGACGAAGGCATCGCTGGCGAGCCGATCGAGGCCGAGCGCGCCGTGATCGCCGCCGACACCACCACCGAGGACGCCGCGCCTGCGGCCCTCGAAACGCAGGCCGACACGCGTGCAGCCGAGCTGCCGGTCCCCGCCTCGCCGGCCGAGGCCGTGGATAGCACGCCGGTCGAGGGCGTGGAGCAGGCGCTGGCACCGGTTCCGGTGGTGACGGAGGCGGCGGCGGTCGAGACGGCCACCGAAGAAGCCACCGCACAGCCGGCAGCCGTCGCAGCGGCGGCAACGGAGAGCGTGCCTGTTGTCGTCACCGAGCCGGCGGCGGCAAGCGAGACCACGGTGACCCTGGCCCACGTGGCCGAAGCCACCGAACTCGAGGCCGCAACGCCGATGCTCGAAGCCGCTGCCAGCGCGACCACGCCGGCCGCAGCGAGCGAGCACGTCGTCACCGCTCCGGAGGCGGCGCCGGCCGTCGCGCCTGCGGCGGAAGCCCCGGTCGCCGCAAGCACGGCCGCAGCCCGGCCCGAGCACGCGTCGAGCGCGCCGATCATCGTCGCCACCAGTGACGCGGGAAGCGGCCTCATCAAGATCGAGACCGATCCCGCCAAGGCTGCCCAGTTCGGCACCGGCGCCGTCGAGCAGCCCGTCCGCCTCGGTCGCAAGCCGCGCCCGGCACCGGTGATCGCCGAGGAGCCGCTGCAGCAGGTCGAGACGCGCAAGTAAGCCACTGCGCCGCAAATGCGATGAAGGCCATCCGCGAGGATGGCCTTCATCGTTTTCAGGCTCCGCACACCCGCCCGCAGGCCTGTGCTGACCGCAGCCGCTAGACCCGGACCGACACCGTCTCCAGCAGCCCGCGCACGCCGTGCTCGCACATGTCGAGCACCAGGTCGAAGCCGCGCGGTCCGCCGTAGTACGGATCCGGCACCTCGTCGTCGAACTGCCCCGAGCGGTCGAACTGCATGAACATGCCGAGCCGCGACTGATAGACGGGTGGACACAGCCGCCGCATGGCTTCGAGATGGCCACGATCCATCGCCAGCAGCAGATCGAAGTCCTGGAAATCGTGCACTTCGAGCTTGCGCGCGCGCAGTCCGGACAGGTCGTAACCGCGTCCGCGGGCGGCCCTCTGCGTGCGCGGATCGGGCGCCTCGCCGGCGTGGTAGCCCTGTGTGCCGGCTGAATCGACCTCGATCCGCCCACCGAGCCCGCCCGCCTCGATGAAATGGCGCGCCACCCCCTCCGCCGTGGGCGACCGGCAGATGTTGCCGCTACACACGAACAGGATCCTGGTCATGTCTTCCCCTCCTTGGTTCTTCTTCAAACGCTGCCGTGCTGGTCGGCACCAAACGCACGCTGGCGCAGCTTGAACAGCTCGTCGCGCGCGGCAGCGGCCTTCTCGAACTCCAGGTTGCGGGCGTGCTCCTGCATCTCCTTCTCCAGACGCTTGATCGCCCGCGCCAGCGCCTTCTCGTCCATCACCGCATAGTCGGCATCCTTCTCGGCCACGCGTGCGGCATCGCGCTTGGCGCCATCCGAATCATAGACCCCATCGATGATGTCCTTGATCCGCTTCGTCACCGACTTCGGCACGATGCCATTGGCCTCGTTGAAGGCGATCTGCTTGTGCCGGCGGCGCTCGGTCTCGCCGATCGCCGCCTTCATCGAGTCGGTGATACGGTCGGCGTAGAGGATCGCAGTGCCGTGCAGGTGACGCGCGGCGCGGCCGATGGTCTGGATCAGCGAGCGCTCGGAGCGCAGAAAGCCTTCCTTGTCGGCGTCCAGGATGGCGACCAGCGACACCTCGGGAATGTCCAGGCCCTCGCGCAGCAGGTTGATGCCCACCAGCACGTCGAACTCGCCCAGACGCAGGTCGCGGATGATCTCGACGCGCTCAACGGTGTCGATGTCCGAGTGCAGGTAGCGCACGCGGATGCCGTTGTCGGCCAAATAGTCGGTGAGGTCCTCGGCCATGCGCTTGGTGAGCACGGTGACCAGCACGCGCTCGTTCACCGCCAGGCGCTTCTTGATCTCGCCGAGCAGGTCGTCCACCTGCGTCATCGCCGGGCGCACCTCGACCATC
>JAREIX010000052.1 GCA_029286945.1 Thauera sp.
GCACTGGCGCGCGATCGCCGCCAGCACGCCGCCCTTGGCGGTGCCGTCGAGCTTGGTCACCACCAGGCCGGTGACGCCGATCGCCTTGTCGAAGGCCTTGACCTGGGTGAGCGCGTTCTGGCCGATGTTGGCGTCGAGCACCAGCAGCACCTCGTGCGGACCGGACGGGTCGGCCTTGGCGATCACGCGGCGCACCTTGGCGATCTCCTCCATCAGGTGGAGCTGGGTCGGCAGGCGGCCGGCGGTGTCGGCGAGCACGACGTCGATCTTGCGCGCCCGCGCGGCGTTGATGGCGTCGAAGATCACCGCCGCGGCATCGCCGCTGTCCTGCGCCACCACGGTGACGTTGTTGCGCTCGCCCCAGGTCATCAGCTGCTCGCGCGCCGCGGCGCGGAAGGTGTCGCCGGCGGCCAGCAGCACGCTCTTGCCCTGGTTCTGGAAATACTTGGCGAGCTTGCCGATCGAGGTCGTCTTGCCCGAGCCGTTGACGCCCGCGATCATGATGATGAAGGGCTGGTGACCGCCGACCTGCAGCGGCTCCTCGAGCGGCGCGATGATCTCGTGCAGGCCGTCGGCGAGCGCCTGCTGCAGCTGGTCGGCCGTTTCCAGGCGGTCGCGCTTCCAGCGCCGGCGCAGGTCGTCGATCAGGTGCTGGGTGGCGTCGACGCCGCAGTCGGCCATCAGCAGCGTCGATTCGAGCTCCTCGAGCAGCTCCTCGTCGATCTTGCGCAGGCCGAACAGGCTGGCGAGCCCGCCGCCGAGCTGCTGGCGGGTGCGGGCGAGGCCGGCCTTCAGGCGCTCGGTCCAGGATTTCTTCGGCGCCGACGCCGGCAGCGCGGCTTCGGCCGCAGGCGGTTCGTCCGCTGCGGCCGTGCCGGCTGCGGACGGCGCCCGTTCGGCGGCGGGCGCGGGCTCGGCGGGTGCGGGCGCGGCCTCGGCCGCACGGGACTCGGCAGCCGAATCGGGCTCGACGCCTTCAGCGGGCACGCTCGCGGCGACGTGCTCGGCCGTGGGTGCAGCGTCCGCCGCCAGGGACTGCGCGGCGGCGGGCGTCGCCTCGGCCACAGGCGGCTCTTCCGCCCCGGCAGGCGCCGGCGCGGCGTCGGCCTGCTCGAGGGCGTGCTGCGCCTCGGCGTCCGACTCGCCGGCCTTGGCCGCTTCGTCGGACTTGCCGAACTTCTTCTTCAGGAAACCAAACATGAAACGCTCGGGTCAGAGAGGACGTTTTGCGTCGGCGTACGCGGCCCGGCAAGCATGGGCGCGCACCGCCGATCACGCTAAGATGCGGCTCCTCCGGCCCGGGCTGCACAGCGCAGCGGGCCTCGCGGAGTGCCGCGGATTCTAACAGATGCAGGACAACTCCATGTTTCGCCACCCCCTTGTCCGCGGCCTGGTGCTCGGCGCCGCGCTCTCCGCCAGCCTCGCCCCGCCCGCGCTCGCCAACCCGTTCGAGACCACGCTCGCGAACGGCATGAAGCTGATCGTCAAGGAAGACCGCCGCGCGCCCTCGGTGGTGCACATGGTGTGGTACCGCGCCGGCGGCATGGACGAGCCGGACGGCGTCTCGGGCGTCGCCCACGTGCTCGAGCACATGATGTTCAAGGGCACGCAGGAGGTCGGCCCGGGCGAGTTCAACAAGCGCGTGGCCGCGGTCGGCGGGCGCGACAACGCGTTTACCGGCAAGGACTACACCGCCTACTTCCAGCAGGTTCCCCCGGCGCACCTGCCGGCGATGATGGCGCTCGAGGCCGACCGCATGCAGAACTTGGTGCTCACCGACGACGAGTTCCGCCGCGAGCTCGAGGTGGTGAAGGAAGAGCGCCGCCTGCGCACCGACGACCAGCCGCGCGCGCTGGTGTTCGAGCAGCTGATGGCAACTGCCTACCAGGCTCACCCCTACCGCCGCCCGGTGATCGGCTGGATGCCCGACCTCGAGGCGATGCAGCCGGAGGACGCGCGCACCTGGTACCGGCGCTGGTATGCGCCCAACAACGCCTGGTTGGTGGTCGTGGGCGACGTCGACCACCGCGAGGTGTTCCGCGACGCCGAGCGCCACTACGGCGCGATTGCCGCGCGCGAGCTGCCGGCGCGGCGGATCTCCGCCGAGCCCGCGCAGCGCGGGCCGCGCGCCGCGGTGGTGAAGGCGCCGGCCGAGCTGCCCTATGTGGCGATGGCCTGGCACGTGCCGGCGCTGCGCGACCCGCAGGCCGACCGCGAGGCCTACGCGCTCGAGGTGCTCGCCGCGGTCCTCGACGGCTACGACGGCGCGCGCCTCACCCGTCGCCTGGTGCGCGACCAGCAGATCGCGGTCAGCGTCGGCGCCAGCTACGACACCGGCAACCGCGGCCCGGCGCTGTTCTACCTGCACGGCGTGCCGGCCGCCGGCACCACGCCGGAAGCCCTCACCGCCGCGCTGCGCGCCGAGCTGCAGCGCATCCGCGACGAGGGCATCAGCGCCGAGGAGCTGGCGCGGGTGAAGACGCAGGCAATCGCCGCCCAGGTGTACAAGCGCGACTCGTTGATGGGCCAGGCGATGGAGATCGGCCAGCTGGAGTCCGCCGGCCTGTCGTGGCGGGACGAGGACGCGCTGCTGGCCGGCCTGCGCGCGGTCACCGCCGAGGAGGTGCAGGCGGTCGCCCGCCGCTACTTCGACGACGAGACCCTGAGCACCGCCCGCCTCGAGCCGCAGGCCCTGGCGGCCAAGCGCCCGCGCTCGCCCTTCGCCGCGCCGCGCCATTGAACCCACGCCGCCGGGTGCGCGCGCCCGGCAGCCACGCACGGAACACGCATCGCCATGACTGAGTCCCTCCCCCTCGCGGCCGCGCCCGCGCCCGGACAGCGCGCCCGCCGCGCCCCGGCGCTCGCCCGCCTCCACCATGCCGCTCACCGCGCCGCGCGCTGTCTCGCCGCGTCCTGCATCGGCCTCGTCGCCCTCGCCGCGCCGGCACAGGCCGCGCCCGAGATCCAGCAGTGGACCGCCGCCAACGGCGCGCGCGTGCATTTCGTCGAGAGCCGCGCGCTGCCGGTGGTCGACATCCAGGTCGACTTCGCCGCCGGCAGCGCGCTCGATCCCGCCGCCAAGGCGGGGCTCGCCAGCATGACGCAGGCCCTGCTCGACGCCGGCGCCGGCGCGCTCGACGAGCAGACCATCGCCGATCGCAAGGCCGACCTCGGCATCGAGGTACACGGCGGCACCGACAACGACCGCGCCAGCCTGTCGCTGCGCAGCCTGTCCTCGTCCGCCGAGCTCGACGCCGCGGTCGAGCTGGTCGCCACCCTGCTCGCGCGGCCGAACTTCCCCGCCGACATCGTCGAGCGCGAGCGCAGCCGCGCGATCGCCGGCCTGCGCGAGGCGCTGACCAAGCCCGCGACGCTGGCGGCGCGCCAGCTCAATGCCGCGCTCTACGCCGGCCATCCCTACGGCAACAACAGCACGCCGGAGTCGCTCGCCGCCATCGAGCGCGCCGACCTCGTGGACTTCCACCGTCGCCACTACGGCGCACAGCGCGCCTCGATCGCCATCGTCGGCGACCTCGACCGCGCCGCCGCCGAACGCATCGCCCTCCGCCTCACCGCCGAGCTGCCCGCCACCGCGGCCGCGGTCGCCCCGCCGGCGCCCGCGGCCACGACGGCGCAGGTCTTCCGCATCCCGCACCCCTCGGCGCAGGCCCACATCCTGCTCGGTCAGCCGGGCATGGCGCGCCAGGACCCGGACTATTTCCCGCTGCTGGTCGGCAACCACGTGCTCGGCGGCGGCGGCTTCGTGTCGCGCCTGACCCAGGAGGTGCGCGAGAAGCGCGGCTTCGCCTACAGCGTCTACAGCTTCCTGTCGCCGCAGCAGGTTGCCGGACCGTTCCAGATCGGCCTGCAGACGCGCGGCGGCCAGGCCGAGGAGGCGCTCGCGGTGGTGCGCGCCACGCTCGCGTCCTTCCTCGCCGACGGCCCCACGGCCGCCGAGCTGCAGGCCGCCAAGGACAACATCGTCAATGGTTTCGGCCTGCGCCTCGACTCCAACGCCAAGCTGCTCGACCACGTGGCGATGATCGGCTTCTACCGGCTGCCGCTCGACTGGCTCGCACGCTACCCGCACGAGGTCGCGGCGGTGAGCGTCGAGGCGGTGCGCGACGCCTGGCAGCGCCGGATCCGGCCGGAACAGCTCGTCACCGTGATCGTCGGCGGCGATGGCGATCGCAGCACGCCCGCGGCGCCCGCCGCGGGCGGGACCGGCACGCAATGAGCCGGGTACGTATCGTCGGCGGCGCATGGCGGTCCCGCCTGCTCGAGGTGGCGAGCGTGCCGGGCCTGCGGCCGACGCCGGACCGGGTGCGCGAGACCGTGTTCAACTGGCTCGGCCAGGACCTCGACGGCCAGCACTGCCTGGACCTCTTCGCCGGCACCGGCATCCTCGGCTTCGAGGCGGCCTCGCGCGGCGCGGCCGCAGTGGTGGTGGTCGAGCGCGACCCGCGCGCGCTCGATGCACTGCACAAGGCGGCAAAGACCCTGAGGGCTTCGCAAGTAGAGATCGTCCGCGGCGATGCGGTAAGATTCGCGCAGACGACGCCGCGCAGTTTCGACGGCGTGTTTCTCGACCCTCCCTACAACCAGGGCTGGGTCGAGCGGGTGCAGCCCTGGCTCGACCGGCTGCTGAAGCCGTACGGCTGGCTTTATGTCGAGTCCGAGGCGGCGATGGAACAGCTCGGCGCATGGCATGCCGTGAAGCAGGGCCGCGCCGGGCAAGTTCATTTCCAGCTGATGCGCAGGAGCGAGGCATGAAGGAAGCGGTCGCGGTCTATCCGGGAACATTCGACCCGTTCACCCGCGGACACGAGGATCTGGTGCGACGCGCATCGATCCTGTTCGAGCGCGTCATCGTCGCGGTTGCGCGCAGCAACAGCAAGAATCCGATCTTCTCGCTCGAGGACCGGGTCGACATCGCGCGCGACGCGGTGTCGGCGTTCCCGAACGTCGAGGTGGTGGGCTTCGACTGCCTGCTGATGGCGTTCATCAAGCAGCAGGACGCGCGCGTGATCCTGCGCGGGCTGCGCGCGGTATCGGACTTCGAATACGAATTCCAGATGGCGGGGATGAACCGCAAGCTCTACCCGGACGTCGAGACGGTGTTCCTGACGCCGGGGGAAGAGTTCATGTTCATCTCCGCCACGATGGTGCGGGAGATCGCCCGCCTGGGCGGCGACGTGAGCAAGTTCGTGCAGCCCAGGGTGCTGGCACGGCTGCAGGAAAGACTGAAATCAAAGTAAACGCAAGGAAGCGAAAACCATGGCTCTGATGATTACCGACGAATGCATCAACTGCGACGTCTGCGAACCGGAGTGCCCCAACGGCGCCATTTCCCAGGGCGACGAGATCTATGAGATCGACCCCAACAAGTGCACCGAGTGCGTCGGCCATTTCGACGAGCCGCAGTGCCAGCAGGTATGCCCGGTCGACTGTATCCCGCTCGACCCCAGCCACGCCGAGACCAAGGACCAGCTGATGAGCAAGTTCCTGAAGCTCACCGGCAAGGCCTGAGCCCGGCGGCGAAGGCCGTCAGCAACGACAAGGGCAGACCGGCGGTCTGCCCTTTTTCATTCCGCCTGTCAGGACGCCTGCGGCCCAGCGCCCTGCCTGCGCCCGCCTTCAGGCCGCGGCGCGCAGGCTTGCGCCCTCGCCCGCCTGCAGCGCCGGCACCCCGAGCGCCGTGCCGACGCCCGCCTCGAGTGCATCGAGCTCGGCGATCAGCGCCTGCACCGCAGCCTCGCCCTGCTTGAGCTCCTCGACCCGGTTCTCCAGCGTATCGGTCGCCTCGTGGATGCGCTTGACGCTCTCCAGCCGGCGCTTGAGCTGGATCTGGTACTCGCGCACCTGGGTCTCGAGCGGCGCCATGACCGCGCGCAGCCACTGCTCGACGTCGCGGTTGGCGACCTCGAAGGTGCGCCGCGCCTGCATCGCCACGGTCTCGAAGAACTTCTGCGTCAGCGCATGCTTCTCGGTGGTCACCAGCGTGAGCGCGGTGTTGATCTGGCGATTGAAGGTCGCCTCCAGGCGATCGAGCTCGGTCTCGTAGCGCTGGGTCGAGAAGCTCTCGGGCGCCGGCAGCTTGAGCCCGTGCTCGACACTGAAGCGCCGGTGCATCGCCTCGAGCATGGTCGTGATCTCGGAGATCTCGCTGGTCGAGCGCTGCAGGTTGGCGCGCAGCGTGCGGAAGTAGCCCTCCATCGCCTCGCGCAGCCCGCGCGTGAAGGTCGATTCGAGCATCGCCTCGCGGGTGCGGCGGGTCTCGTCGCGCAGCGCGTCCAGGCCCATGTGGTTGAGCAGGCTGTTGGTGAGGTTCGAGAACACCGAGCGCACCGCGTAGTACTTCTGCAGCCCCTGCTCGAACTCCTCCTTCTCGCCGCGGATCTTGCGCATCATGTATTCGATGACGCTCTGGTTCTTGCCGCGCAGGTCGGTGAGCTCCTGCAGCTGCTCGTGCAGGCCGGCCAGCCGGGCCTCGAGCAGGACACGGGTCTTGGCCGCCACCTCGCGGGTCTCGGCCAGGGTGTCGTCGCGCACGATCTCCTGCTTGGTCGGCAGCAGGTCGTCGCTCAGGGCACGCTCGAGCGCCGGAATGCGGCTGCGCTCGAGCAGGGCGGCGTCCTCCTGGATGCGCGCCACCAGCCCCTTCTGCGCCGACACCGGAAACACCGCGCCGCGGTCGATGCCGAGCGTCTCGGCCACCGACGCGACCTGGCGATCGATCTCGAGGTCGATCTGCGCCGCGTCGCGCAGGCCGTCCCACAGCCCGTCGATCTTGTTGAGCACCACCAGCCGCCCGCGCTGGCGCTGGCCGCCGCCCTGCACGTAGTTGCGCCAGACGGCGAGGTCGCTCTGCGTCACCCCGGTGTCGGCAGCGAGGATGAACAGCACCGCGTGCGCGTTGGGCAGCATCGACAGCGTGAGCTCGGGCTCGGCGCCGATCGCGTTCAGGCCGGGGGTGTCGAGCACGACCAGGCCCTGCTCGAGCAGCGGGTGGGGGAACTGGATCACCGCATGGCGCCAGCGCGGAATCTCGACCAGCCCGTCGGCACCCGGCTTGATGCCCTGCTCGCCGGCAAGGTCGATCGCGAAGCCCAGCGCCTCGGCGTCCAGGGAGCTCACGCGCTCGGTCTCGCCGACGCGCGCGAGCGCCTGCTGCAGGCTGGCGGCCTCGATCGAGGTCAGCGGCTCGACGACCCACTCCTCGCGATAACGCTTGAGCTCGCTGACCGGCGTCTGCCGCGTCCGCGTGCGGATCGGCAGCAGCCGCAGCTCGGGCGTCGCGCCCTTGCTCCACTGCAGCTCGGTCGGGCACATGGTGGTGCGCCCGGCGCTCGAGGGCAGGATGCGGTCGCCGTGGTCACCGAAGAAGATCGCGTTGATCAGCTCCGACTTGCCGCGCGAGAACTCGGCGACGAAGGCCACGGTGAGCTTGTCCTCCTGCAGGCGCTCGAGCAGGTACTGAAGGCGCAGGTCGGACTGTGCATCGCCCACGTCGTTGCGCGCCAGCCAGGTGCGCAGCCGCGCCACCGCCTCGCCCGCGTTGCTGCGCCAGCGGCTGTAGGCCGAGAATTGTTCGGTCAGGTTGGTCATTGGTTCGCTCGTCGGACAGGCTGCCGGGCGGAACGGTCCGCGACGCGGCACAGCAGGTTTCGCACACCCTCGCACGGCGGAGCATAACCAGCTTCACCGCCGCCCTCCGTGGCAAATTCCACGCCGGGCGCGGAACACCTCCGCTGGCTCAGCCGCGGCGCTGGCAGCGCGGACAGAAATAGGTCGCGCGCTGCGCGCTGACGATGCGCCGCACCGGCGTGGCGCAGACGCGGCAGGGCTGGCCGTCGCGGCTGTAGACGAAATACTGCTGCTGGAAATAGCCGGGCTGGCCGTCCCCGCCGACGAAGTCGCGCAGCGTGCTGCCGCCGGCCGCGATCGCCGCGGCCAGGGTCTCGCGCACCGCCGTCACCAGCCGCGCACAGCGTCGCGGACCGAGCCGCCCGGCGGGCTCGAGCGGATGGATGCGGGCGCGGAAGAGGCTTTCGGAGGCGTAGATGTTGCCCACGCCGACCACCCGCTGGCTGTCCATCAGCACATGCTTGATCGGCGCACGCAGGCCGCGGGTGTGCGCGTGCAGCCAGCCGGCGTCGAACGCCTCGCCGAGCGGCTCGGGGCCGAGCCGCGCCAGCAGGGGATGGCGCCCCGCCTCGCCGGCCTGCCAGACCACCATGCCGAAGCGGCGCGGATCGCGCAGCCGCAGCGCCTGCGCACCGAAGACGAAGTCCACATGGTCGTGCGTGCCGGGGACCTCGTCGCTACGCACCACGCGCAGGCTGCCCGACATGCCCAGATGCACGATCACGGTGCCGGCGTCGAAGGCCAGCAGCAGGTATTTTGCGCGCCGCCCGACCGCGCGCAGGGTCTGCCCGGCGATGCGCGCAGGCAGATCGTCCGGCACCGGCACGCGCAGCCGCGCATTGCGCACCGTCAGCGCACTCAGCACGCGGCCCTCGACGTGGGGCCGGATGCCGCGGCAGGTCGTCTCGACTTCCGGCAGTTCAGGCATCGGCAGCGGCCTCGCAAGCTATGTGGGTACTTTGTGCAGGAGGGAACACGGGTTGCGGCCACGGCGCCGATCTGCATACCATGGAGCGAACCGGATTCCGAACCGAATTCTATTCCAGCCCTCCAAACCGATCCACGCGCACGCGAGCGGCGTTCCCGCCTGCGTGCGCGTCCCTTGCCCATCGCAGTCCGTCGGACCCATTCCATGAAGATCCCGCTTTCCCGCCTCGCCCGCTCACTCTGCCTCGCCCTCGCGCTCGGCGCCGGCGGTGCCGCGACGGCGGCCAACGGCGAGGCGGTCGGCGGGCCGCTGCCCGGCCAGGAGCTCACGCCGCGCACGCTCTACCAGTTCCTCCTTGCCGAGATCGCCGGTGCGCGCGGGCAGGTCGGGCTGTCCGCCCAGCTCTACCTCGACCTCGCCCGCTCCACCCGCGACCCGCGCATCGCGCGGCGGGCGACCGAGATCGCGATGTACGCGCGCAACCTGCGCATGGCGGGCGAGGCCGCCCGCCTGTGGACCGAGGTCGCCCCCGACTCCGAGGAGGCGCGGCGCGTGCTGGCGAGCATGAGCGGCGCGGAGCACGGCGGCGAGGTCAACCTCGAGGCCATCCAGCTCCAGCTCGCGCGCGTGCTGGCGCAGTCGAACGGCCGCCTGGCGCAGAACCTGCTCGGGCTCAACCGGACGCTGGCGCGCGTCCCCGACAAGCAGGCGGTGCGCGCGATCGTCACCCGGCTCACCGAGCCCTACCTCGAGGTCCCCGAGGCGCACATCGCCCGCGCGCAGGCCGCGATGGGGGTCGAGGACGCGATGGGCGCGCTGGCCGCGGTCGAGCGCGCGCTCCAGCTCAACCCGGGCTGGGAGCCCGCGGTGCTGATGAAGGCGCAGATCCTGCAACACGCCGGCGCGGCCGAGGAGGCCCTGCGCCAGCTCGAGGCCGAGGTCGCGCGCAAGCCCGACAGCGGCGCGCTGCGCCTGGCCTGGGCGCGCGCCCTGGTGGCCGCGCAGCGCTTCGAGGCCGCCCGCGACGAGTTCCGCCGCCTGCTGCAGAATGCGCCGAACGACGCCGAACTGCTCTACGCGGTCGGCCTGCTGTCGCTGCAGCTCAACCAGACGGCCGAGGCCGAGGTCCACTTCGCGCGCGCGCTCGCCGCCGGCCACCCGCAATCCGACCTCATCCGCCTGCACCTCGGCCAGATCGCGGCCGACCGCGGCCAGGGCGAGGCCGCGCGGAAATGGTTCGACGAGATCACCGACCCCGAGCTGCGCCCCGAGGCCAACATCCGCAGCGCGCAGAGCATCGCCCGCGAAGGCCGCATCGACGAGGCGCGCGCGCTGCTGCAGGCCGAGGTCGACGAACCCGAGGTCATGCGCCGCTACATCCTCGCCGAGGTGCAGATCCTGCGCGACGCCAACCGCCCCGCCGAGGCGCTGCTGGTGATCGACGACGCGCTGCGCGAGAACCCCGACGACACCGGCCTGCTCTACGAGGCCGCGATGCTGGCCGAGCGCATCGACCGCGTGGACCTGATGGAGACCCGCCTGCGCCGCGTGATCGAGCTGCAGCCCGACCACGCCCATGCCCACAACGCGCTCGGCTACTCGCTCGCCGACCGCAACCTGCGCCTCGAGGAGGCCGAGGCGCTGATCGTGCGCGCGCTCGAGCTCGCGCCCGACGACCCCTTCATCCTCGACAGCCTGGGCTGGGTGCGCTTCCGCCGCGGCGATGGCCCCGGCGCGCTCACCCACCTCGAGCGCGCCTACGCCAAGCGCCAGGACGCCGAGATCGCCGCCCACCTGGGCGAGGTGCTGTGGAGCCTGTCGCGGCGCGACGACGCCCGCCGCATCCTCGACCAGGCGCTCGCGGCCCATCCGGACAACACGCTGCTCAACACCACCGTGCGCCGCCTGGGCATCCGATGAGGCGCCCGCCCGGCTTTCGCCGCCGCGGCCTGCTCGCCGGCCTCGTTGCGGCGCTGGCGCTCACCGCCTGCGCGCCGCTGGCCCCGCTCGAGGCGAGCCGCGCCGCGCCGCGCCCGCTGCTGAGCGCCTTCGTGCTTGACGGCCGACTGTCCGCCACCGACGGCCGCCAGGCCGCGAGCGGGCGGGTGGAGTGGGAGCACGCCCCGCAGGCCGACCGCCTGACCCTGCTCAGCCCGCTCGGGCAGGTCGTCGCCCGCCTCGACAGCGACGCCGCCGGCGCCCGCCTGCTGAGCGCAGACGGCAGCCGGCGCGAGGCCCCCAGCGCCGACGCGCTGCTGCCCGAGGTCCTCGGCATCGAGCTGCCGTCCGCCCGTCTGCCGCGCTGGGTCCAGGGCGCACCCGAGGCCGGCGCGCAGATCCGCCAGCGCGATGCGGCCGGGCGCCCGCTGCTGGTCATCGACCAGGGCTGGCGCATTGACTACCTCGCCTACCAGGACGAGCACCCCGAGGCCCTGCCCGCCCGCCTCGACATCTCGCGCGGCGACGCCCGCATCCGCCTGCTGATCGATTCATGGACCGCCCTGCCCTGACCGCCCCCGCCTTCGGCCCTGACGCACAGCGGACCCGTCTCGACGGCTGCCCGGCGCCGGCCAAGCTCAACCTGTTCCTGCACGTCGTCGGCCGCCGCGCCGACGGCTACCACCTGCTGCAGACCGCGTTCCGTCTGCTCGACTGGGGCGACACGCTCGACTTCGCGCTGCGCGGCGACGGCTGCATCCGGCGCGTGAACGACGTCCCCGGCGTGGCCGAGGCCGACGACCTGGTGGTGCGCGCCGCGCGCCTGCTGCAGGCGCACACCGGCTGCGCGCTCGGCGCCGACATCGCGGTGCACAAGGTGCTGCCGATGGGCGGCGGCATCGGCGGCGGCAGCTCGGACGCCGCCACCACCCTGGTCGCCCTCAACCGCCTGTGGGCGACCGGCCTGTCGCGCGCCGAGCTGCAGGCGCTCGGGCTGCAACTCGGTGCCGACGTGCCGGTGTTCATCTTCGGCCGCGACGCCTTCGCCGAGGGCGTGGGCGAGGCACTGCAGCCGCTCGCGCTGCCGCCGGCCTGGTACGTGGTGGTGTCGCCGGGGGTCTCGGTACCGACCGCAGAAATTTTTTCGGCGCAGGACTTGACGCGCGATACCGCCCCCATCAAAATGGCGGACTTCGCAGCAAGCACCACGAAAAACGACCTGCAAGCCATCGCCTGCAGCCGCTATCCGGAAGTGCAACGCGCGATCGATTGGCTGAACGTTCACGCGCCGGCCATGATGACAGGCTCGGGCGCCTGCGTGTTTGCGGAAGTCCCCTCGGAAGCCGAGGCCGACCGCATCACCGAAAGTTGTCCGCCACGCTGGAAAGCCTGGAAGGTGCGCAGCATCGCTCGCCATCCGCTTTACGAGTGGTTACAATAGCGCCCGCTTCATCGCTCGATGCGCACTGCAGCGAACAGGTTTATTGGGGAGTCGCCAAGTCGGTTAAGGCACCGGATTTTGATTCCGGCATTCGAGGGTTCGAATCCTTCCTCCCCAGCCATACAACGACGGGCACGAGTCGTTTCTACCGGCACACTTATTCGGCATCGGAGTAGCGGTCATGCCCCACGGCAGCCTGATGGTCTTCACCGGCAACGCCAACCCCAAGCTCGGCGCGGACGTCACCCGCCGGCTCGGCATCTCCCTCGGCTCGGCCACGGTGGGCCGCTTCTCGGACGGTGAGGTCAACGTCGAGCTGCTCGAGAACGTGCGCGGCAAGGACGTGTTCGTGCTGCAGCCCACCTGCTCGCCGACCAACGACAACCTGATGGAACTGCTGGTGCTGGTCGACGCGCTCAAGCGCGCCTCCGCCGGCCGCATCACCGCCGCCCTGCCCTACTTCGGCTACGCCCGCCAGGACCGCCGCCCGCGCTCGGCACGCGTGCCGATCACCGCCAAGGTGGTGGCCAACATGCTGCAGGCGGTCGGCGTTCAGCGCCTGCTGACCATGGACCTGCACGCCGACCAGATCCAGGGCTTCTTCGACATCCCGGTCGATAACGTCTATGCCGCCCCGGTGCTGCTGAACGACCTCGACAAGCAGAAGTACGACGACCTGCTGGTGGTCTCGCCCGACGTCGGCGGCGTGGTGCGCGCGCGCGCCTTCGCCAAGCGCATGGAGTGCGACCTGGCGATCATCGACAAACGCCGGCCGAAGGCCAACGTGTCCGAGGTGATGAACATCATCGGCGAGGTCGAGGGCCGCACCTGCGTGATCATGGACGACATCGTCGACACCGCCGGCACGCTGTGCAAGGCCGCCGCCGCGCTCAAGCAGCATGGCGCCAAGCGCGTGCTGTCCTACTGCACCCACGCGGTGCTGTCGGGCGCCGCCGTGTCGCGCATCGCCGAGTCGGATCTCGACGAGCTGGTCGTCACCGACACCATCCCGCTGCGCGAGGACGCGCGCGCCTGCTCGCGCATCCGCCAGGTCTCGGTCGCCTCGCTGCTGGCAGACACCATCCTGCGCATCAGCAACGAGGAATCCGTGTCCTCGCTGTTCATGGAATAAGTTTCCCCGCCCGCAGCGCCGCGGGCTTCAAACGTCCTCGCCTGGTCGCGGGCGAGGACACTCTTCACTCAGGAGCATCACCATGCAAATCGAATTCAAGGCCACCAAGCGTGACGCGCAGGGTACGGGTGCGAGCCGCCGCCTGCGTCGCGCCGGCCAGGTCCCGGGCATCATCTACGGTGGCGCCGCCGACGCGCTGGCGGTCACCATGGACCACAACGAGCTCTACCACCTGCTGCGCAAGGAGGCCTTCCACGCCTCCGTGCTGAGCATCGACGTCGAGGGCGCCAAGCAGTCGGTCGTGCTGCGCGACACCCAGTGGCACCCGTTCAAGCAGCAGGTGCTGCACATCGACTTCCAGCGCGTCGACGCCGGCCAGAAGATGCACCTGAAGGTGCCGCTGCACTTCGTCGGCGACGACGTCAGCCCGGCGGTCAAGCTCGGCGGCTGCATGATCTCGCACACCATCAACGAACTCGACGTCCAGTGCCTGCCGAAGGACCTGCCCGAGTTCATCGAAGTCGACCTGTCGGCGCTGGAAGCCGGCCAGTCGGTGCACGTGTCGCAGATCAAGCTGCCGGCCGGCGTCGAGCTGGTGCAGCACGGCGAAGGCGACCCGGTGGTCGCGACCGCGCTGGTCGTGAAGGGCGCGGCGGCCGAGGGCGAAGGCGAGGCGGCGTAAGCCCCTGCCATCGCCTGCGATCCGGATGCCGGAGGCCAACGAACGATGAGCACCGCCCCCGCGCGTCCGCCTCGTCTGATCGTCGGCCTCGGCAATCCGGGCGCCGAATATTCCGAAACCCGGCACAACGCCGGGTTTTGGTTTTGTGAGCGGCTCGCCGACCAGCTCGGCGCGCGCTTCTCGCACGAATCCCGTTTCCACGGCCTGGTCGCCAACGCGCGCGAGGCCGGCATGTGGCTGCTGATGCCGCAGACCTACATGAACCGGTCGGGCCAGGCGATCGGCGCGCTCGCGCGCTTCTACCGCATCGAGCCGGCCGAGATCCTCGTCGTGCATGACGAGCTCGACATCCCGCCCGGTCAGCTGCGGCTGAAGTTCGGCGGCGGCCTCGGCGGCCACAACGGGCTGAAGGACACCTCGGCCCACCTCAACACCAACGATTACTGGCGGCTGCGCATCGGCATCGGCCACCCCGGCGACCGCAACGAGGTCGTGAACTTCGTGCTCAAGCCCGCGCGCCGCGAGGAGCAGCAGCTGATCGACGAGGCCATCGACAAGGCACTTTCGATCTGGCCGCAGATCGTGCGCGGCGAGCTCAACGCCGCGGCGACCCGGCTCAACGCCCGCCCCGCGCCGCCGAAGCCACCCAAGCCCGCGAAGCCGCGCAAGGCCGCCGAGCCGGCGCAGCCGGACGCGAGCGCGGAACCGCCCGCGACGGACGGCTCCGGCGCCTGAGCCCGCTCAGTACCCGACCGCGGCCAGCGCGCGCAGCGGTCCGACCGCGCGGATCGCCTCGATCTGCTCGCGATGCCGGGTGTACAGGGTGCCGCCGAAGCACACCGCGCTCATCGAGATGCCCTCGAAATGCTCCCGGCTGCGCGGAATCGCCAGCAGCCAGCCCGCGCTGGCGAGCAGGTTGAAGGGCGGCAGCAACCCATCCTCCCCCGCCTCGAGACCGAGCTCCGCACAGGCACGCTCGAAACCCGCGTGCAGGCTCTCGGCCGCGCCCTTCGCCGGCTCGCCTCGGCCACAGCGCACGCGGACGAAGCAATGCCGCATCGGCAGCGCGGGATGCGTCGCCACGCCGTGCTCGGCCAGATCCGCCGGCAGGCCGGATGCGAACAGCCGCAGGCTGGCGTTGCCGGCGTCGTCCGGCATCCACTGCACATGCTTGTGACGCTGGCTCGCCCCGGCGGCGGTGCCGCCGTTGTACAGCCCGATCCCGCCCGCCGCGCCCATCAGCTCGGCGAGCGCGGCGAAGTCGCTGTGCGCCAGCGGCAGCAGCTGCTCCTCGAATTCGCGCCGCGCCAACACCAGGTGACGATCGCACAGCGGGAACTTGTTCAGGATGGCGACATGGGCGTCGCCGATCGGCCCGACGGTCAGCGCCGGATCGGGATTCAGGAACGGGTTGAAATTCGGATCGCGCGGCCCGCCCGGGATCGCCACCGTGGTCTCGCCTTTCGCCGTCCCGCTCCCGGCGCTCGCCCGGCTCGCGTCCTTCGCCGCCAGCGAGGACACCCAGCGCACGATGAAGCGCATCCCGGCATCCTCCATCTCGACCTGCCCGGCCTGCACCGGCACCAGCGCCCCCGAAGCCAGCGCCGCCGCGCCGCGGGCATCGATCGCCTCGATCCAGTTGATGCTCATCCCGGTTTCCTCCCGTCTGTTTTGGACAAATGCACAACGGCCGATTGTAGGCCGACGATGCGCCTGCGGCCATGCCTGCGCGCGCCCCGTCGCCGGATCGAGCCCGCAGCCGCGGCGCCACCCCGAGCACGCCCCCGCCCATCGGAAAACCTCCACCCCTTTGGAGCGCCTCTGCACAACACGGTACAATCCCGGGTTTTCCACACCGGATCAAGGCCGTAGCCTCCGATGCGGCAACGCAGCCACCGGAACGATCAAGGATTCAAATGAGCCTGAAATGCGGAATCGTCGGCCTGCCCAACGTCGGCAAGTCGACCCTGTTCAACGCCCTCACCAAGGCCGGCATCCAGGCCGAGAACTACCCCTTCTGCACCATCGAGCCCAACGTCGGCATCGTCGAGGTGCCCGATCCGCGTCTCGCCCAGCTCTCCGAGATCGTCAAGCCGCAGAAGATCCAGCCCGCGATCGTCGAGTTCGTCGACATCGCCGGCCTGGTCGCCGGCGCCTCCAAGGGCGAAGGCCTGGGCAACCAGTTCCTCGCCAACATCCGCGAGACCGACGCCATCGTGCATGTGGTGCGCTGCTTCGCCGACGACAACGTGATCCACGTCTCCGGCAGCGTCGATCCGATCCGCGACATCGAGGTCATCGACACCGAACTCGCACTGGCCGACATGGCCACCGTCGAGAAGGCGCTCAACCGCTACAAGCGCCCCGCGGCTTCGGGTGACAAGGAAGCGAAGATCCTGGTCGCGGTGCTCGAGAAGTGCTTCGCCCAGCTCGACCAGGGCAAGGCCGTGCGCGCGCTCGACCTGTCGAAGGAAGAATGGGCCAGCATCAAGCCCTTCTGCCTGATCACCGCCAAGCCGGTGCTCTACGCCGCCAACGTCGCCGAGGACGGCTTCGAGAACAACCCGCACCTGGACGCCGTGCGCGCCCACGCCGCCGCCGAGGGCGCCGAAGTGGTCGCGCTGTGCGCCGCGATCGAAGCCGAGATCGCCGATCTCGAGGACGCCGACAAGAAGGAATTCCTCGAGACCATGGGCCTTCAAGAGCCCGGCCTCGACCGCCTGATCCGCGCCGGCTACACCCTGCTCGGCCTGCAGACCTACTTCACCGCCGGGGTGAAGGAAGTACGCGCGTGGACCATCCACGTCGGCGACACCGCGCCGCAGGCCGCGGGCGTGATCCACACCGACTTCGAGCGCGGCTTCATCCGCGCCCAGACCATCGCCTACGACGATTTCATCGCCTGCAAGGGCGAGGCCGGGGCGAAGGAAGCGGGCAAGATGCGTGCGGAAGGCAAGGAGTACGTGGTGAAGGACGGCGACGTGCTGAACTTCCTGTTCAACGTCTGAACCTCGCCCGCAGCGCGCTTCACCATCCAGGCCCCGCACTGCGGGGCCTGGGCTTTCCGGGTACCGATGCGCAGCGGCACGCTCAGCGCATGTCGAACAGCTCCTGATGGAAGTCGTCCGCTGACAGCCCCTTCGCGGTGAATCCTTCTCGCAGCGCCTGGCCAAAGCCCCCCGGGCCGCAGAACCAGATGTCCGCCTCCGGCCACGCCGGCACCGCCGCGCAGATGCGCGCCACGTCCAGGCGGCCGTCGCGCGCACTGACCAGCACGTGCAGGCGAACGCCTGCCGCGTCGGCGTCACGCTGCAGGCGGGCGATGAAGCCCGCGTCGGGCGCCGCGGTGCTGTAGAACAGATCCACCGCGCGGCCATCGGGCGCCACCGCCAGCGCCTTCATGCGCGCGATGAAGGGCGTGATGCCGATTCCGCCGCCCACCCAGATCTGCCGGCGCTTGCCGCTGGCAAACGCAAAGCGGCCATACGGCCCTTCGACCGTGACGACGTCGCCGACCCGCAGCAATTCGGGCAGGCGCGCGGTGTAATCGCCGATGCCCTTGATCAGGAAGAACAGCCGACCGTCGCCCGTCCACCCCGAGGAAATCGTGAACGGATGCGCGCCTTCGGCAGTGTCGAAGGTGACGAAGGCGAACTGCCCGGCCTCGTGCCCGGCCCAGCGGTCCCTGAAGCGGATGCCGACCTTGAGCACCTGGTTGTCGGGGAAGCGCAGCAGCTCGTCGATCTCACCGACCGCCTTGCGCCGATGACCGACCTTGCGCAGCAGCGACACCACGGCCGCCGCACTGCCGCCCGCCATCAGCAGCGTGATCACCGGCCCCACGCCCTGCGTCCAGTAGCCGAAGGGCATCAGCACCACCGAGTGCACGACGAGGAAGAGATAGACCACGGCGAGCACGCGGTGGGTCTTGAAGAACAGCCGGTACGGGAAGCGCTTGACCAGCGCGAGCACGATCAGCACGACCGCGGCGTAGAACGCCCACTCGCCGATCGTCTCCGCCAGCCCGCGCTGCTGCTGGAGGAAGCGCAGGACGGGGTCGGTCTGCTCCGCGCGCGGACCACGCGCCGGCTTGACCAGCCAGCCCCAGCCCACCGCCCACTTCGTGCCCTGCGCCCACAGCCAGTGGATGACCGACACCACCAGCCCGGTGATGCCCAGCCACTTGTGCAGCCGATAGGTCTTGTCCAGCCCGCCGAGCAGGGGCTCAAGGCGCACCGGCCGCAGCGCCAGGATCATGCCCACGCTCATCACGCCGATGCCGAGGATGCCGGTGTAGTTGATCGCCAGCGTGCGCAACGCGAAGTACTCGTAGCCGTCGGGCAGCAGCGGATCGGCCATCCACCACAGCAGGCTGAGTACCACGAGCAGCCCGACATAGGCCAGTTTGATTCCCTTCATTGCCGTCCTCCTTGCATCGCCATCGTCCCGGGCATCGTCAGGCCAGGGCAACGCGCGTCACGTCGACCATGACGTCATTATCCCCGTCCGTTGAGCAGTCCGCGAATCCACACCCAGCGACTCACCACCAGCGCGAGGAAGATCAGCCCGCAGCCGGTGAGCTGCAGCGCATTCATCGTCTCGCCGAACCACCATGCCGCGGCGAGCGCGGTCCACACCGGCTCGAGCATCAGGATCAGCGCGGCGTGGCTGGGGGTGGTCAGGCTCTGGCCGTGGAGCTGGAGCAGGAAGCGCAGCGTGGTGGCGATGAGCGCGCTGGCGAGCAGCCAGCCGAGCACCGGCGCGCTCCAGCTTGCGGGCCAGGGCTCGATCGCCAGCGCCGGCGGCAACACCAGCACGCCGACGGCCAGCATCTGCACCACGCTCAGCGCGCGGACCGGGATGTTGCGCACCACGTGCGAATTGACGTTGAACATCACCGCGAACGCCAGCGCCGCACCCAGGAAGAACCACTGCCCGAGCTCGACCTCGAACCCGCCCTCGAGCGACAGGCAGGCGAAGCCGGCCAACGCCAGCGGCAGCGCGAACCAGGTGCTCGCCGGCGGGCGGTCGCCGAAGAAGATGCGCGCGATCACCGGCACCAGCACGATGCCCAGGCTGGAGATGAACGAGGCCTCGCCGAGGTGGCTGCTGTGCGCCAGGCCGAGGATCCACAGCACCATGGCGCCCGCGAACAGGCTGCCGACGAGCAGCCCGCTGCGCAGGCCGCGGGCGTCGAGCGCGCGCAACTGCGGCAGCGAGAACGCGGCGAGCACGAGCCCGGCGATCAGGAAGCGCAGGCCGATGAAGATCAGGGGCGGGAGGCCGGCGAGCGCCTCCTTGGAAAAGATCCAGCCGGCGGCGGCGATCACCGTGGTCAGGGTCAGCAGCAGGTCGGCCTCGAGCCGGTGCCCGCCGCCCGCCGCCCCGTGCGCTGCGCCGGCGCTCATCGCGGGCCTCCATCGCCGTGGTCGCGGCGGAAGGTCCACAGCGCGTTGCCGGCGTAGTGCCAGAGCAGCAGCAGCGCGGTGGTGAGAAGTTGCGCGCCCAAGTAATACAGGCCCAAGCCATCGATGAATATCGTCATCAGCAGCGCCGTCCACGCCAGCCCCGCCGCGGCAACCGCGAAGAAGCGCGGCAGCGCCTGCGCGTGGCTGCGCCCGGAGGCGAACACCAGCCGGCGCGCGAGCGCGTAATTGACCAGCGCGCCGAGCACGAAGCCGGCCACGGCTCCCGTCAGCGGCGCGGCCCCGACGCCCTCGACCAGCGCGATCAGCAGCGCGTAGTGCGCCAGCGTGCCGACCGCGCCGACGGCGGCGAAACGCAGGAAGCGGACGAGGGTGGCGGCGCTGCTCATCGCGGCCTGCGCGCCTCGCCGGCAAGGGCGCGGCGGTCCTTGACCACGGCCAGGGTGATGCCGGCACGCTCGACGCGCGCGACCTCGGCGCCCTGCAATGCGCCGTCGCAATCCATGTGGGTGGGCGCGATGAAGAAGTCCGCCCGCCACCAGTCACGCGTGACCGCGAGCCCGGGCGCGAGCCAGACCTCGGCCTGCAGCGCCTCGGCGCACACCGCGACGGTGTAGTGCGCGCCCGCCGTCTGCTCGCGGGCGACGAAGGCGTTGAGCGAGTGCACGGCCTCGCGCACGCTGCTCGCCCAGTAGTCCTGTTCCCAGCGCCCGGCGCTGCCACCTGCGCCGCCGGCGAAGCTGTTGTAGGCGAGGTATTCGTAGGGATGCAGGCGCACGAGCACGCTCGCGTGGGCGAGTACGGCCGCCGCGCAGGCGACCAGCGCCACCCGCCGCAGCGCAGTCGGTCCCTGCTGCAGGCGCCGCCAGGCGGCGGCCATGCCCGCGCCGGCGATCACCGCCAGCGCGGGCAGCAGGAAGGTGAAGTGGCGGATGCCGTTGTAGAGCGGCGGCGCAGCAAGCAGCGTGTAGCCGAGCGGAAACAGCGCCGCCAGCACCACCGCCAGCCACGGCAGCGCGGCGCGCCGCCCGGCGGCGGTGGCCAGCGCCGGCAGCGCACGCACGCCCTCCAGCGCCGCGATTGCGAGTCCGGCCAGGAAGAGTTCGGGCAGGCGCACGAGCAGGTAGGCCAGCAGGTAGTGTCCCGGCACCGCGCCATTGGGCATCACCTCGCCATCGAGCACGGTGAGGAGCTCGAAGGCGAAGTGCGAGAACGCGGTCATCGCCTTCCACACGTTGCCGGGCGCCATCACCGCCCACGGCCACAACAACGCGGTCAGCGCGAGCGCGATCGCCGCCGCCGGCAGCAGCGCGACCAGCGCACGGCGCAGGAAACGCGTGCGCTCGCCCTCATGCAGCGCGGTGGCGGCGAGCACACCGACGCCGAGGTAGAACACCGCGAACACCGCACCGATGCGCAGGCCGAAGGCACAGCCGTGCGCAATGCCCAGGCCCACGACGTCGCGCAGCGCCGGGGCCGGCAGCGCGGGCAGCACGCGCACGATGAAATACAGCGACCACAGCATCGCCGCCGCGAAGGGCACGTCCTTGGTATGGGTGAACATCGCCCCCGACCACGCCCCGGTGAGCAGCAGCAGGAGCATCGCCGCCACCCCGGCACGCTCGCCGGCGAGCCGGGCCGCGAGCAACCAGACGCCCGCCAGACCGGCGAGGCCGAAGCAGGCCGACATGAGGTGGCGCAGGTTCCACAGCGCGGCTTCCTCCAGGCCGCCGACGCGCTCGAGCCCGGCGGCGATCAGGTCGAACAGGCCGCCGTAGAGGTACAGGTTCTTGTATTCGAAGGCGCGCTGGTCGGCGAATCCGGAGGTGTAGAAATCCAGCAGCAGGCGGCCATAGACATGCTGCACCTCCTCGTCGTTGCTGATCCCGTGTGCGTCAAAGGTGAGCAGCACGAAGACGCCTGCAGCGCCCAGCAGCAACAGCGCCGGCCAGCGCGCAGGACGGAGGGGCAGCCCCGGCGCCGGTGTGCTGCCGGCCGCGGCCGGGGGCAGCGGACGCATCAATCGCGTTCTGGCCGACGCTCGAAACCGAGGCGTTCGGACACCAGGAACAGCGGTCGGCCCTTGACCTCGGTGAAGATGCGTCCGACGTACTCGCCGAGCACGCCGAGGCTGATCAGCTGGATGCCCGACAGGAACAGACCGGACACCATCAGCGATACGTAGCCCGGCAGATCGATGCCGAACAGCATGGTGCGCACGATCAGGAACAGCCCGTACAGGCCGGACAGCCCCGCCAGCATCAGGCCCATCACCGACCACACGCGCAGCGGCAGTGTGCTGAACGCCGACAGGCCGTCGATCGCGTAGCGCAGCAGGCGCAGCGTGGACCAGCCCGACACGCCGCCGGTGCGCGCTGCGGGCTCGAACTCGACGACCTCGTGGCGGAAGCCCACCCAGCTCGTGATCCCCTTCATGAACCGGGTGCGCTCGGGCAGGCTGTTGATCGCCTCGACCACGGCGCGGTCGAAGACGCGGAAATCGCCCCCGCCCTCGGCGAGCTCGACCTCGGACACCTTGCTGAAGAAGCTGTAGAAGGCGCTGGTCAGCTTGCGCCGCAGCCACGGATCGGTGACGCGCGAACGTCGCACCGCGGTCACCATCATCGCGCCGCCGCGCCAGCGCGCGAGCATTTCGGGAATGAGCTCGGGCGGATGCTGCAGGTCGCCGTCCATCAGCACGATCACGTCGCCGTCCGCGGCCTGCAGCCCGGCGGCCATCGCCGCCTCCTTGCCGAAGTTGCGCGCGAAACGGATCGCCTTCAGGCGGCCATCGCGCGCGCACAGTGCGGCGATCAGCGCATAGGTGTCGTCGCGGCTGCCGTCATCGACGAACACGATCTCCCAGGCGGACAGCGCCATGCCGTCCAGCACCGCAGCCAGGCGGTCGTAGAGCGCCTGCATGCTGGCACGCTCGTTGAAGAGCGGGATCACGACCGAAAGTCGTGGGTGTGCCGCGGACGTGGTCGGCACGTGGGGGTGGGCATCGAGCGAGTCGGAGTACGACACGATGGAACAACCGGCAGTTGGGCTCCGCAGCCGGAGCGAGGGCGTTCACCATAAACCATTCTCCGCCACCATTCCCAGCCGGGGCCCGCCGCCGTGCGTGCGCAGCGCCCCCCCCGACTGCACCGCCGCGTGCAAGCTGCGGGATACTTCGGGTTTCGCCTGCCTTCGCCGAGCTCATGCCCCCGCCCCCGGACACCCCACCCGCCGCTGAAAGCCGCCCGCTGATCGTGTGCGCGGACGACTACGGCCTCGCACCGGGCGTCAGCGAAGCGATCGCCGAGCTGATCGAGCGCGGCCGGCTGTCGGCCACCAGCTGCATGAGCGCGTGCCCCGACTGGCGCCGCGCCGCGCAGCCGCTGCGCGCACTGGTCGCGCGCGTCCCGGCCGACATCGGCCTGCATCTGACCCTGACCGACCAGCCCGCACTCAGCCGCGCCGCGCGCACGACCTGGGGCGAGCGCCTGCCGCCGCTCGGCCGCCTGCTCGCCACCGCGCTGGCCCGGCGCCTGCCCGCCGCGGCGGTCGATGCCGAGATCCGCGCCCAGCTCGACGCCTTCGAGGACGCCTGGGGCGCGCCGCCCGACCATGTCGACGGCCACCAGCACGTCCATGTGCTGCCCGGTGTGCGCGACGCGCTGCTTGCCGAACTGCTGCGGCGCTACCCGCGCGGCCGGGTGTGGGTGCGCAACTGCGTCGAAGCGCCGGCGCGCTGCCTGCGCCGTGGCGAGGCCGCCGGCAAGGCGCTTTTCATCACCGCCCTCGGCCTGGGCCTCGCGCGCCGCCTGCACACCGCAGGCCTGCCCTGCAACGACGGTTTCAGCGGCCTGCACGACTTCTCCGCGCAGCGCCCGTTCGCAGCGAAGATGCGCCGCTTTCTGGCTGGCACCGGCCCGCGCCCGCTGGTGCACGTGCATCCGGGCCGGGTCGATGCGGCGCTGCGCGCCTGCGATCCGCTCACCACCCCGCGCGCCGCGGAGCTCGACTATCTGACCTCCGCGGAATTCGTCGCCGACCTCGCCGCCGCCGGGCTGCACCCGGCACGCTTCGCCGCATTCACGCCCGCGGGCGGACGCGCGGCGGGCGAGCCGCGACCCTAGCCCCAGGATCCGCGCCATGCCACGTTCCGCCCCAGCCGTCAGCGCCGCCTACGTCGGCCGCTTCGCCCCGTCACCGACCGGTGCGCTGCACTTCGGCTCGCTGGTCGCCGCGGTCGGCAGTTTCCTGGATGCGCGCGCACACGGCGGGCGCTGGCTGCTGCGCATCGAGGATGTCGACACCCCGCGCACGGTCGCCGGCGCAGCCGAAGGCATCGTCGCCACGCTGGAACGCTTCGGCTTCGAATGGGATGGCGAGATCGTGTGGCAGAGCCGACGCAGCGCGGCCTATGCCGACGCGCTCGAGACGCTCAAGGCGGGGGGCGCCGCCTACCCCTGCGCGTGCACCCGGCGCGAACTCGCGGGCCAGCCGCTGGCCCGCGACGGCTCGCGCCGCTATCCCGGCACCTGCCGCAACGGCCTGCCGCCGGGACGCGAGGGGCGCGCCTGGCGGGTGCGCGCCGAAGGCACGATCCGGTTTTGCGATGCGGTGCAGGGCGAACAGCAGATCGACCTCGCCGCCGATGCGGGCGACTACGTGGTGAAGCGTGCCGACGGCCTCTTCGCCTATCAGCTCGCCGTGGTGGTCGACGACGCGGCTGCGGGGGTCACCCATGTGGTGCGCGGCGCCGACCTGCTCGATGCCACCGCACGCCAGATCCACCTCCTCGGCCTGCTCGGCCACCCGGCGCCGGCCTACGCCCACCTGCCGCTGGCCACCAACGCCGCCGGCGAGAAGCTCTCCAAGCAGACGCTCGCGCGCGCGATCGACGCGCACCCGCCGCAGGCCGCGCTGCTGGCCGCGCTGCGCTTTCTCGGCCAGAATCCCCCCGACGCGCTCGCCGGCGCCGCGCTTGCCGAACTCTGGCAGTGGGCGCAGGCGCACTGGTCCATCGCCGCCGTGCCGCGCCGCCGCCAGGCGGTGGCGGACGGATCATTCCAAGGAAACGCCATGCACCCGAACGACATCAGCGCCCAGCCCGACGCCATCCGCAAGCTGCTGCAGGACGCGCGCACGATCGCCATCGTCGGCCTGTCGGCGAAAGCCGACCGCCCGAGCAACGAAGTCGCCCATCGCCTGCAGCGCCTCGGCTATACGATCATCCCGGTCAATCCGGCCTATCAGGAGGTCATGGGGCTGAAGTGTTATCCCGACCTGCACGCGGTGCCGGAGAAGATCGACATCGTCGACGTGTTCCGCAAGTCGGCCGAGGTGATGCCGGTCGTCGACGAAGCGATCGCGGTGGGGGCGGGCTGTGTCTGGTTCCAGCTCGGCGTGATTGCGCCGGAGGCGGCGCGCAAGGCGGCCGAAGCCGGCCTCAAGGTCGTCGTCGACCGCTGCACCAAGATCGAACACCAGCGCCTGCTCGGGGGCTGAAGCCGCCCGCCGGTGCTCAGTGACTGCGGCCGAAGCCGGCGACGCCGATGGCCAGGCGCACGACCTGGTAGGCGAGCCAGCTCATGCCACGGCGCAGCAGGGGCAAGCGCTGCCAGTCCGAGGCCCTCAGCTCGCGCGCACCGGCACAGATCGCCGCTTCGAGGCTGGCGCGCAGGCGCCCGGCAAAGCCGGCGTCGTCCACCACCACGTTCGCCTCGCGCGCCAGCAGCAGGCTGAAGGCATCGATGTTGCTGGAACCCACGGTCGACCACTGGCGATCGACGACCGCGACCTTCGCATGCATGTGACTGCGGTGGTATTCGAACAGGCGAATGCCGCGCGCGAGGAACATCGGGTAGAGCGCGCGCGTGGCATAGACCTGCAGCGGATGATCGGACAGCCCCTGCAGCAGCAGGGTCACGCGCACGCCACGTTCGGCCGCGTCGACCAGCGCCTGGCGGAAGCGCCGGCCGGGAAAGAAGTAGGCGTTGGCGATGACGATCTCTTCCCGCGCCGCGGCAATCGCGTCGAGATAGGCATTCTCGATCGCGTGCCGGTAGCGCAGGTTGTCGCGCACGACGTAGGCCGCGCGGATATCGCCCGCCGGCTCGGTGCGCGGCGAGGCAAGCAGCGGCTGCGATTCGCGGCGCCGGAAGCTTGCCCACGCCACCAGCCGCCACAGGCGCTGCGCCGAGGCGACGATCGGCTCGAGCAAGGGCCCCTCGACCTGGACCGCGTAGTCGTAGCGCGGATGCGCCAGCAGGCCTGCGTCGAAATCGTCCACGATGTTGATCCCGCCGACGAAGGCGACGTGACTATCGATCACGACCACCTTGCGGTGCAGCCGGCGCAGGCGGTGGCGACGCAGGGACAGCGGACGCAGCTCGCGGCGATAGATCAGGACCTGCACGCCGGCTGCGCGCAGCCGTGGCAGCAGGCCGGCGACGAAGTTGCGCCCGCCGAAGCCGTCGACCATCACCCTGACCGCCACCCCCCGCGCGCTCGCGCGCACGAGCGCGTCGGCGATGCGGCGGCCGGTGAGGTCATCGTCGAAGATGTAACTTTGCAGGAAAATCTCGTGGGCGGCGCCGTCGATGGCAGCTTCCAGCGCCGGGAAGTACTGCTCGCCGTTTTCCAGCAGCGCGACCGCGTTGCCGGCCAGGAACTGCATCAGGGCACGGGCTCCAGGTCGGCGGTGAGCGCGGCGTGATCGGAGATCTGCGCCCACGGCGCGCCGTAATGGACCTGCGCCTGGCGCACGCGGAAGCCGCGCACGTAGATGCGGTCGAGGCGGAAGAAGGGCAAGGTGCTCGGATAGCTGCGCGCCGGCCGCCCCTTGCCGCTGCCGAAGGCCTCGACCAGGCCGAGGCGGCGGCCGAGCAGCTCATCCGCATGGTTGCGCCAGTCGTTGAAGTCGCCGGCGATGATCAGCGGCGCGTCACCCGGGGCAAGCTGCTCCATGCGCTCGGCGAGCGCCATCATCTGCCGCCGCCGGCTGCCCGCCATCAGGCCGAGGTGCACGCAGACGCAGTGCACCGGGCGGTCGAACTCGGGCAGCTCCACCTCGCAATGCAGCAGCCCGCGGCGCTCGAAGCGGTGGTCGGAGACGTCCTGGTTGACGGTGCTCAGGATCAGGTGGCGGGACAGGATGGCGTTGCCGTGGTGGCCGTGGTCGTAGATCGCGTTGCCGCCATAGGCGGTCTGCTGCCAGGCGTCCTCGGCGAGGAACTCGTGCTGCGGCAGCGGCGGCCAGTCGGGATGGCGCGCCGTATGGCGCACATGAAGGCCCTGCACTTCCTGCAGGAAGACGAGGTCGGCATCCAGGCTGCGCAGGCGGTCGCGCAGTTCATGCACCACCATGCGGCGGTTGAACTGGGAGAAGCCCTTGTGGATGTTGTAGCTGCAGATCCTGAGCGTCATGGCCACCCGCGGCGAATTGGCTATCCGATGATGTCCGGGCGATCGCTCAGGACACCGCGAGCATGCGATCGAGCGCGATGCGGGCGAGCTCGGCCTCGTGCTCGGGCACCTTGATCTGGTTCACCACCGTGCCCTCGGCGAGGTTCTCCAGCGTCCACGCCAGGTGCTGCGGGTCGATGCGCTGCATGGTCGAGCACATGCACACGGTGGGCGCCATGAACTGCACGACCTTGCCCTGCGGCTTCATCTCCTCGGCGAGCCGGCTCACCAGGTTGAGCTCGGTACCCACCAGCCAGTGGGTGTTGGGCGGCGCCTGGGTGATGGTGTTGAGGATGAACTCGGTGGAGCCGACGTAATCGGACTTCTGGCACACCTCGAGCATGCTCTCGGGGTGGGAGATGACTGCGAGATGACGAAGCCCTGCGGATGCTTCTCGCGCCAGCGGTCGATATGCACCGGCTGAAACATCTGGTGCACCGAACAGTGCCCCTTCCACAGCAGGATCTTCGCCTTGCGGATCTGCTCGGGGGTGAGCCCGCCGTACTCGAGGTCGGGGTCCCACACCACCATCTCGTCGAGCGGGATGCCCTTCTTGAAGCCGGTCCAGCGCCCGAGGTGCTGGTCGGGGAAGAAC
>JAREIX010000053.1 GCA_029286945.1 Thauera sp.
CCCTTCATGGGGCCGACGGCTTTCTTGTGACTGGAGCGCGCAGCGGGGCGTGGCGCGCGCCCGCTGCGCGATGCCGCAGGTCAGCGCTTGACGCGCTCCGCCTCCTTGCGGCGCTGGCGGGGTTTCTGCATCGCGTACACCAGGGCGAGCAGGGCGAAGGCTGGGACGAACATCCACTCCTTGGCCGGGCGTTCGCCCGAGGGGATCTCGATCGCCGTGATCGTGAAGCCTTGCTCGAGACCCAGCTTTTCCGCCGGGCTGCCGAAGCGCACCGCCCCAACCTGCACCTGATCCCCGAGCGTCATCACCGTCAGCCCCATCGCTCCCAGGCGCTCGCTGGCCTTGGGCGCCTTCTCACCCAGCGGCAGCAGCACGCCCTTCGAGATGTCCTTGCCTTCCAGGCTCATGCCTTCCACCCACACGCGCAGGTTGCCGTTGCGCGGCGCCGCCTCGACCAGGCGACTGAGTTCGGTGGGCGGGATCTCCTCATAGGGTGGGTAGAGCATGTCCATCCAGAAACCCGGCCGGAACAGCGTGAAGGTGACGAGCAGCAGCAACGCCGACTCGTACAGCCGGCTCCGGGCGATGAAGAAGCCCTGGGTCGCGGCCGCGAACATCATGCTCGCCACCGTCGCCGAGACGATGGTCAGCACCAGCTGGAAGAGGTTGTCGATGCCGATCAGCAGCAACTGGGTGTTGAAGATGAACATGAAGGGCAGGATCGCCGTCCGCGCGCTGTAGCCGAAAGCGGTCAGGCCGGTGCGCATCGGTTCGCTCTTGGCGATGCCTGCCGCCGCGTACGAGGCCAGGCCCACCGGTGGCGTCACGTCGGCCATCAGGCCGAAGTAGAAGACGAACATGTGCACCGCGATCAGCGGGACCAGCAGGCCGGTCTGCGCGCCGAGCTCGACGATCACCGGCGCCATCAACGTGGATACCACGATGTAGTTCGCGGTGGTCGGCAGGCCCATGCCCAGCACCAGGCAGATGATGGCCACCAGGATCAGCATGATCATCAGGTTGCCGCCGGACAGCACCTCCACCAGCTCGGTCATCGCCAGGCCGATGCCGGTCAGCGTCACCGTGCCCACGATGATGCCGGCGGTGGCGGTGGCGATCGCGATGCCGATCATGTTGCGGGCGCCCGTCACCAGGCCGTTGAAGAGGTCGGAGAAGCCCTGCCGGGTCGCCGTGCCGATGTCGCCGGTGCGCCGGAAGAGCGCGAACAGCGGGCGCTGGGTAACGAGGATGAACATCAGGAACAGCGTCGCCCAGAACGCCGACAGCGCGGGGGAGAGCTGTTCGACCATCAGGTTCCAGATCAGCGCCGCCACCGGAAGCAGGAAATGCAGGCCGGCCTTCAGGGTGGGGCCGATCTCCGGCAGGTACTCCATCTTCTCGTCCGGTTTCTCCATGTGCAGCTCGGGGAAGCGGGCGGCGTAGCGCACCAGGGCCACGTAGGCGGCAAGCATCAGCAGGCCGACGACGATGAAGGCACTCTCGCCGAAAACCGTCTTCAGCCAGCCGAAGCACCAGTAGACGATCGCCGCCAGGATCACCAGTCCGGAGACGGTCGCCACCGTGCTCATCACCGCACGCTGCCAGGGCAGCGGTTCGCGCCGCGGCAGGCCCTGCAGGTCCATCTTCAGCGCTTCGATGTGAACGATGTAGTAGAGCGCGATGTAAGAGATGAGGGCAGGCAGGATGGCGTGCTTCATGACCTGCACGTAGCTGATGCCGACGTACTCCACCATCAGGAACGCGGCCGCGCCCATCACCGGCGGCATGATCTGGCCGTTGACCGACGAGGCCACCTCGACCGAGGCCGCCTTGTCCGCGCGGTAGCCGACGCTCTTCATCAGCGGGATGGTGAAGGTGCCGGTGGTGACCACGTTGGCGATCGAGGAGCCGGAGATCAGGCCGGTGCTGGCCGAGGCCACCACCGCTGCCTTGGCCGGGCCGCCACGCATGTGACCGAGCAGCGCGATCGCCGACTTGATGAAATAGGCGCCCGCACCGGCGGTCTCGAGCAGCGCGCCGAACAGCACGAACAGGAAGATGAAGCTGGCCGACACGCCGACCGCGACGCCGAACACGCCCTCGGTGGTCAGCCACATGTGGCTCATGCCCTTGGCCAGCGAGGCGCCGCGGTGGGCGATGACCTCCGGCATGTAGGGGCCGAAGAAGATGTAGATCAGGAACACCGCGGCCAGGATTACCATCGGCAGGCCGAGCGCGCGACGCGCAGCCTCCAGCAGCAAAAGCATGCCGATGACCGCCGCCGCCAGGTCCATGTCGGTCGGTGTGCCGGGGCGTCCCGCAAGCTCCTTGTAGAAAAGGAACAGATAGGCGGCGCAGAAGGCCCCGACCGCGGCGAATATCCAGTCCAGCACCGGCACATGGTCGCGGGGCGAGCGCTTGAACGCCGGATAGGCGGCAAAGCCGAGAAACACCGCGAAGGCGAGGTGGATCGCGCGCGACTCGGTGTCGTTGAAGACGAAGATCCCCAGCGAGAACGGCAGGGGTGAGGCGATCCAGAGCTGGAACAGCGACCACGCCAGGGCCACCATCATGAGGAATTGCGCCGTGAAGCCGGTGGGCTTGCGTCCACCGGTGTCGGCCTCGGCGACGATCTTCTTCAGCTCCTCGTCGGACAGCTCGAAGCTGGCCTTGTCCTTGTTATCGTCCGGGCGGGTCATGAGCAGCGCCTCTCAAGTTCGTGTCGAAGACAAAAAACGGCGGGGACCGGGTCGGTCGCCGCCGTTCGCGCAGCAGGAACCGGCGCCCCGCTGCGGGACGCCGGCCGGCGGACTTACATCCAGCCCTTTTCCTTGTAGTACTTCAGCGCGCCTTCGTGCAGCGGCGCCGACAGGCCGTCCTTGATCATGTGCTTGGGGTCGAGGTTGGCGAAGGCCGGGTGCAGCTTCTTGAAGTCCTCGAAGTTCTCGAACACCGCCTTCACCAGCGTATAGACGGTGTCGGCCGGCACCTTTGACGAGGTCACGAAGCTCGCCACCACGCCGAAGGTGTCGGTCGGATTCGGGTTGTTGGCGTACAGCCCGCCCGGAATCTGCACCTTGGCGAAGTAGGGATGCTCGGCGACCAGCTTGTCGACCGCCGGACCTGTGATCGGCACCAGCTTGGCGCCGCAGGTGGTGGTCGGGTCCTGGATGTTGGCCGCCGGGTGGCCGACGACGTAGGCGAAGCCGTCGATCTTGTTGTCGCACAGCGCGGCGCTGTGCTCGTCGGGCTTGAGCTCGGACACCAGCGAGAAGTCGGCGTCGGACATGCCCATCGCCGGCAGCAGCATCGCCATCGTCGCGCGCTGGCCCGAACCCGGGTTGCCGACGTTGAATCGCTTGCCCTTGAAGTCCTCCATCTTGGTGATGTTGGCTTCCTTGCGCGACAGCACCGTCAGCGGCTCGGGGTGCAGTGCGAACACCGCGCGCAGCTCGCTCATCGGCCCGCCGTCCTTGAACTGGGCCTCGCCCTTGAGCGCGTTGTACTGAACGTCGGACTGCGCCACGCCGAAGTCGAGCTCGCCGGCCTTGATCGTGTTGACGTTGTACACCGACCCGCCGGTACTCTCGACCGAGCAACGCAGGCCGTGCTGGGCCCGGTCCTTGTTGATCAGGCGGCAGATCGCGCCACCCGCCGCGTAATACACCCCGGTGACGCCACCGGTGCCGATCGTGACGAACTTCTGCTGGGCCTGCGCGGGCGCAGCGCCCAGGGTGCCGACGAGGGCGAAGGCAGCGGCCAGAGCGGTCAGTTTCTTCATGGAGTTCTCCTGTGAGTGAATCGACACGAGTGAAGACGTCGTGAGTGCGAGTGCAGTGCGCTCTGCCGCGCGAATGGCACAGAGCCGATACCTGCATGGACTTCCTTCAAACCAGTACCAGAGCTTTGCACAAAAATCCTGACGATGTCACCCGGGATTTCCCCGAGGGCGCTTCGTGGCGCGATCGTGCTGGATGGCGCTCGCCTGCGTTGGCCGCAGGTCGCCCTTCGGGTGGCAGGCTACAATCATCACCCCTTGAACCGATCGCAAGCATATGGAATCGCACGAACTTCATGATGCTGTCGATACGCTGGTCGATGCCGCAGGGCAGCGACACCGGCCCGCTGGCAACCAGGCGCGCATCGTCTCGCTGGTGCCCTCGCTCACCGAACTCCTCTTCGATCTCGGCCTGGGTGACCGCGTGGTCGGGCGCACCGGCTTCTGCGTGCATCCGCGCGAAGCCCTGCGCACCGTGCCCAAGGTCGGCGGCACCAAGGACGTGAAGCTCGAGCGCATACGCGAGCTCGCGCCCACCCACGTGCTGGTCAACATGGACGAGAACCGGCGCGAGACGGTCGAGGAGCTGGCCGCCTTCGTGCCGCACATCGTCGTCACCCACCCCAATACGCCGCAGGACAACCTCCACCTGTTCGCGCTGCTCGGCGGCATCTTTGGCGTCGAGGATGCCGCGGCCCGGCTGGCCGACGACCTGCGCGCCGCGCTCGACGAGGCCGCCGCGCTGCGTGCGACGCTGGCCGACGAGCGCGTGCTCTACCTGATCTGGCGCGAGCCTTGGATGACCATCGCCCGCGACACCTACATCGCCGCCACGCTCGAGGCCGTTGGCTGGCACACCCTGCCCGCGGTGGAGGGCGGCGAGACCGGTGCGGCGCGCTATCCCGCCTTCGACTGGGACGCGTCGTGGCTCGCCGACGTCGAGCGCGTGCTGTTGTCGACCGAGCCCTACCGCTTCCGTGAGTCGCATGTGGACGAGGTTGCTCGCCTCGCCGCGCCTCCGGCGCTGCTGGTCGATGGCGAGATGGTGTCGTGGTACGGCAGCCGCGCGGCGATCGGGCTGCGCTGGCTGTGCGCGCTGCGGCGGACGCTCGCCAATCCCTCCGGATGATGCTGTTGTTCTGGCGCGCCGCACAGAAGCCTCGTCACGCAGTCGTTCGGGCGTAAATCATTGTTGTGGCGAGAAAAAGATCACGAAACCCCTAAAGGTTTCCGGGTCTGGGTCGTTGACCCCTGCGAGCGGATATGGAAACGTAACAGCCATTAACAACCGCCAAATTTGCTGCATTGAACAAGTAACATCCGCGCCGGTATTGAATTGTCGCCGCGGCCTGAAAAAGGCAAACCCGTCGAAAGACGGGGACGCAAAATCACCGGTCTACAAGGCTAGCGCCTCATGACAGCGGGATTGCCAGGAAAGTGACGCTGCCCTGTCAGGGGCAAGCGCTGCTGTGTCTCCACGCGATCTCGAGGTAACGCCCAAGGGCCGGAACCGGAAACCGCATGGAGCCACACATGGACACGTCCGCGTCCCTTCGCAAGCCCGTACTTGCTACGCTCGCAGTCGCCCTCGGCGCTGCTATTCTCCCTGTTCAGGCATTTGCCGCTGACGAGGCGCAGTGGGTGCCCGGTCGCCTCTTGGTGCAGCCGCGCCCCGGCCTGCCCGAGGCCGAGTTCGACAAGATCGTCAAGCAGCATGGCGGCAAGCAGGTCGGCAGGATCAACGGGATCGACGTCCGCATTATCCAACTCCCGCCGCAGGCTTCCGAGAAGGCCGTCGAGGCCCTGCTGAAGAACAACAAGCACCTGAAGTTCGCCGAGCGCGACATGCTGCTGAAGCCCGAAGTCGCCGCGGACGACCCCTATTACGCAAGTGCCTGGCACCTGCCCAAGATCGGTGCGCCGACAGCCTGGGACGTCACCCAGGGCGAGAACGTCACGATCGCGATCCTTGATTCGGGCGTTGACGCCACCCATCCAGACCTTGCTTCGCGCCTCGTGCCGGGGTGGAACTTCTACGACAACAACTCGAACACTACGGACGTGTACGGTCACGGCACGCAGGTGGCAGGCGCCGCCGCTGCAGCGAGCAACAATGCACTGGGCGTGGCGTCTGTCGCAGGAATGGCGCGGATCATGCCGATTCGCGTGACCGACACCTCCGGGATGGGCTCCTTGAGCCAGATGGCTTCTGGCATCACCTGGGCAGCCGACCGTGGCGCCCGCGTGGCCAACCTCAGTTTTGCGGCCGCGGGTGGCTATACCACCGTGCAGAATGCGGCGCAGTACATGAAGAACAAGGGCGGCCTGGTCGTGACGGCCGCCGGCAACACCGGCACCTCACAAACCTTCGCTGCGCATGCGAGCACCATCGTCGTGTCGGGCACCACCAGCAGCGACGCCAAGGCGAGCTGGTCGAGCTACGGCAGCTTCGTCGACATCGCCGCGCCCGGCGCTAGCATCTGGACCACAACGCGGGGTGGTGGCTACACGGCCGCGTCCGGCACCTCGATGGCAACGCCGGTGGCGGCGGGCGTGGTGGGGTTGATGATGGCAAGCAATCCCGGTCTGAGCGCTGAAGGGGTGGAGTCGATCCTATTCTCGACGGCGGTCGACCTCGGTACCGCCGGTTTCGACACCAGCTTTGGCAATGGTCGCGTCAATGCGTCCGCTGCGGTTGCCGCCGCTGCGGCAGCCCGTAATCTCGACACCAGCGCGCCTACGGTCAGCTTCTCCAGTCCGGGCGCCGGCGCGACCGTCAAGGGGCTCGTAGCGGTCGATATCGCGGGGAGCGACAACGTGGGCGTCGCGCACGTCGAGCTCTGGGCCAATGGCGTGAAGGTGGCGACCGATAGCACCGCCCCGTATGCCTTTAGCTGGGATAGCGCGACGGTTGCGGATGGCAACGTGGGCTTGGTCGCGCAAGCGTATGACGCAGCCGGTAACTCTGCGTCGCGCACCTTGAGCGTGGTGGTCGCCAACAGCGCGGCCAGCGTGGAGCCGGAGCCGACGGTCGATAGCGTGGCGCCCAAGGCGACGATTTCGAATCCGCGTTCGGGTAGCAAGGTGAGCGGCAATGTGTCGATCACGGCGAGTGCAACGGACAATGTCGCAGTCACCCGCATGCAGCTGTTCATCAACAACCAACTGGTCTCGAGCGCTAACGGTGCCAACCTGAGCTATCGCTGGAACACCAACAAGATCGCTGCGGGTACCTATACGGTCGCGCTCGAGGCGACGGATGCCGCGGGCAATAAAGGTGTGGCGAGCTCGGTGGTAAGCCGTTGATATCGTAATAGCCATGCGGTGCGCCCTACCGGTGCGCAGCGTCGCGCAAGCGCAAGTGCGGGGGCCTTCGAGCCCCCGCTTCTGCTTTGTGCGGCTGGGCAGAAGTGTTTGGATTGGCCTCGGGCAGGTCCTTGCACTGAGCTATTGCCGTTGATCAGTCATCAGTTCGCATTCCGGGCATGGAGTGGCGGCTCGTGGAACCTGGCAGCGAGCGGGCCGCATGCATCGGGTGGGCGCCCGCCGCGGGTGACGGGATGACTGCTGAGTGTCGGAGAATTTTACATGGGCTGTGGAGCGTTCATTTGAATAATAAGTAAATCATGGGCTTAGGGTGTTGGCGCTATTCTTGCTTTGGATGAAATGAGGTTGAAGGCTGCGCAAGTCGCTGTTTTTTGTGACCAGACGCGCCAGAGAATAGTCAGCAGGCAGGGAGACCGCCATGAAACGCACGATGAAAGTCAGAACCCTTGCGGCAACAATCTTCGGGATTGGAGTGGTTTTCGCTTCCCCGAGCATTCAGGCCGAGCTATTGAGTCTGGATGCGGTGCCGAAGAGTGTGTCCTTTACCAGCGACTCTTCTACTCCAGACGCGATCTTCCGGACCACAGATGCATTGGCGCCGATCGTTTCGGGGTCTGGCAAGATCGATCCGTTTCTGAGGTTGCTGGATGGGACCGGTCAAAACTCCAATTCCGAACAGGGATTCACTGCAGACGATGAAACGGCGCAGCTCCCGCTGGATGTTCAGCCCCCCGACGGCATGAACCGTACGTTGTTGATCGGGGAGTTGGTTGTCATCCCGGTAGGCAGTCAGAGGTATGTGCAGTTCTTCCTTGACATAAATGAGGGGCAAGGGCAGGGACAAACAAACCCAACTGAGTCTAAGCTTTCGCTTGAACTGCTCAAGATCTATGGCACAAGGTCGAATGCCCTGGTCAAATTGGGCGCGGATGCTGAGTTAAGCGACCTCGATGCCAAGGTAACTAACAACGAATGGGACCTCTTTTACGACCTTGGGGCTAACATTCTCAGTCTGGACTCCAGTCTGATCGGCAGCGGTAGTGGGCGACCTGATGTGGAAATCCTGATTCCTGAGTACGTTTTCAGAGGGGCGTTGACGGATCGCATCGTGCTTGCGACCCAATTTGGACCGACGAATCCGACAGATTCTGGCTTCGAAGAGTTCTTCTTGACGGGTTCGGGATCAGGCCCGCAGTGTCCCGATGGAGGTACGTGGCCCGATTGCGACGTTCTTCCGCCTGTGACCGTTCCTGAACCGGGCAGCTTGGCGCTTCTTGGCTTGAGCCTGACTGGTCTGGCATTGTTGCGCCGCCGTTGGACCTGATTTCAGTTGGATTATTACTACAGCAATGGCGCCTGAAGGGCGCCATTGCTGCTTCTGATGCTGGGCTATCCCACCTGGCTGTGCCTGTGACTGGCTGAATGTGTCGCGCTCGGCTGATGGTGGCGCTTATGCGTGCTGCTTCCCTGCGACGGCGATGGAAGGTTCATCGTCGAGCATGGGATGGCGTAGTAGGGCAACAGCAGCGTCATCCGCGGTGTTTAGGGGGCTGTGAGGTTTGCGGTCTGGAAGCGCTCGGGTGTGAGAATGTCGAATCGATCCCGTATCGTGCGGTGCCGCGCGAGCCTTAGCAGAGCCTTGTCGCGGGTCAGCAGATGCGTGGCCCGCGTCTGGAAGGCAATCTCGAGGAATTTTTGATCGTCCATGTCCCGGCAGCGCGGAAGGGTAGCGAGTTCTCCGGTCGATATGCCGTCAGAGGAAGTGCTCCGGTTCGTCAGGATCGAGCGGAAGGTTTCATGGGACGTTCGTTGCAGCGCATCACTCAATCCGAACTGCCTATACGCCAGGACCCGCCGCAACTCTTCCAGCGCATCCTCCCGGCTGTAAAGGCAGCAGTTGCCCGCCTCGATCCACGCCCGCAGGTCATCCAGCGCCGGATCGCGGAACATCCACAGCGCCAGCACCGTGTTCGTATCCAGCACGAGCCTTGGGCGTTCGTCGCCCGGTTCCTCCCCGTCCCGGGGCGTAAGAATTTCCGACACTATTCGCTTCTCCATCGCGTAAACGCAAAAACGGGGAGGGTCACCCCTCCCCGCTTCTACCCATCAACGCTCAGGCCGCAGCCTTGACGTCAACGCGCGCCTTGACGAAGCTCCCCGGCGCTTCTTCCAGCGCCTTCAGCTTGCCCTTGGCCGGGTCGCGCGGGTCGACCTGCTCGGCGTCGTGCCCGGTGACCCACGCTTGCCAGTCGGTCCACCACGAGCCCGCATTCTGCTGCGCGCCTTCGAACCAGGCTTCGGCGCTTTCGGGCAGCTTGGCGCCCGGGTTGACCCAGTAGCCGTACTTGTTGGCCGCCGGCGGGTTGACGATGCCGGCGATGTGGCCGGAGCCGCCCAGCACGAAGCGCACCGGGGCGGTGAAGCGGCGGGCGCCCATGTAGGTGCTCTTCCACGGCGCGATGTGGTCTTCGATCGCCGAGATGAAGTAGCACGGCACCTTGATCTTGGTGAGGTCGATCGGCACGCCGTCGATCTCGATGCCGCCTGGCTCGATCAGGCGGTTTTCCATGTACATGTTGCGCAGGTAGAAGCTGTGCATGGTCGCCGGCATGCGGGTGGAGTCCGAGTTCCAGTACAGCAGGTCGAAGGGGAACGGGTCCTTGCCGAGCAGGTAGTTGTTGACCACGAACGACCAGATCAGGTCGTTGGCGCGCAGCATGCTGAAGGTGCCTGCCATCTCCGAGCCTTCCAGATAGCCGCGCTCGAACATCTTCTTCTCGAGGCTGGAGACCTGGCCTTCGTCGATGAACACGCCGAGCTCACCCGGGTCGGTGAAGTCGGTCATGGTGGTGAAGAAGGTGGCCGAGGCGATGCGCTTCTGGCGCTTGGCGGCGAGGTAGGCGAGCGCGGTGGCGAGCAGCGTGCCGCCCAGGCAGTAGCCGGCGGCGTTGACTTCCTTCTCGCCGGTCTGCTGCTCGATGGCGTCGAGCGCGGCGATCACGCCTTCCTTGACGTAGGCGTCGAAGCTCTTCGCAGCCAGGCGCTCGTCCGGGTTGACCCAGGAGATCACGAACACGGTGTGGCCCTGGTCCACGCACCACTTGATGTAGGAGTTCTTCTCGCGCAGGTCGAGGATGTAGAACTTGTTGATCCACGGCGGCACGATCAGCAGCGGCTTCTTCAGCACCTTGTCGGTGCTGGGGGTGTATTGCACCAGCTGCATCATCTCGGTCTGGAACACGACCTTGCCCGGCGTGGTGGCGACGTTCTTGCCCAGTTCGAAGGCCGTCGTGTCGGTCATCTTGACGCGCAGGTTGCCGCCGCCTTCCTCGACGTCGCGCAGCAGGTTGTTGAGGCCCTTGAGCAGGTTCTGGCCGTGGCTCTTGACCGTCTCGCGGAACACCTCGGGGTTGGTGATCGCGAAGTTCGACGGCGACAGGGCGTCGATGTACTGGCGGGTGTAGAAGTTGACCTTCTTCTGGGTCTGCTCGTCGAGGCCGTCCACACAGCACACGGTGTCGTGGATGTGGCGTGCGGCGATCAGGTAGGACTGCTTGATGAAGTCGAACAGGAAGTGCTGCTCCCATTCCTCGTCCTTGAAGCGCTTGTCCGACTTCTCGGGCGCGGCGATGGGCGCGGCGTTGAGGCCGGCGACGCGCATCATCGAGTGCTGCCACAGCGAGAAGTAGTCCCACACCAGGTTCATCTGCGCCTGCGCGAGCTTGTACGGGTTGGCCAGCAGCTTGGCCATCATGTCCATGAAGGCCTGCGCGATGCCGAGCTCGTCAGCCGGCGTCGACACGCCTTTCTTGAGCTGGCGATGGACGTGGTCGCTGATGAGGTGGGAGGCGCGGCGCGCGACTTCGGCGTAGGTCTTGGCGACTTCCTGGGGGTCGGGCAGTTCGGCCTTCGGGGTCTCGGTGGTGGGTGCAGCCATGTGGTTTGGGCTCCTGTTTTGGGACGGGGCGGGCTTATCGGCAGGGGGTGAAACGGATCAGGCCGTCCGCATCGACCTGTCTCGACAGAGCTCCCTGCTTCTCGAGGTGGTTGAGGTGGGCGATGGCCTCCCCCATGGCGAACATGACCTGATGGGTATCGAGCGCGCGCGGGAAAAGGGTCGGCAGCAGTTCGGCCGCGGTGCTCGGTGTGCGGCACGCAGCCAGCAGCACTTCGCAACGCTCGCGATGATGCTCGACCAGTTGTCCTACTCTTGATCGAATGCCCTTGAAAGGTTTGCCGTGAGATGGTAGCACGAGCGTGTCGTCGGGGATGTTGCACAATTCCTGCAGTGAGCGCAGAAACCAGCCGAGCGGGTCGTCGTGCGGCGTGGCCGCGTAAACGCTGACGTTGGTGGAGATGCGCGGCAGCAGCATGTCGCCGGAGATGAGCAGGCCGAGCCCGGCGCAGTAGAGGCTGGCATGCTCCGGGGCATGGCCGAAGCCGACGATGACGCGCCAGCTGTGCGCGCCGATGCGGATCTCGTCGCCGTCGAACAGGCGGTGGAAGCGGCTCGGGACCTCGGATGCGCCGCGACGGTAGGCGTTGCCGCGGGTGGCCAGGGCGTCGTGGCGCTCGTCGGCGAGGCCGTGGCGGCGGAACTGGTCGAGCATGTCGGGCACCGAGTAGCCCGGCAGCTGGTGCCACAGCGCCTGCGCGGCGAGGAACTCGCCCTGTGTCATGTGGATCGGCGCGTCGTCGCGTGCGGCGAGCCAGGTGGCCAGTCCGACGTGGTCGGGGTGGTGGTGGGTGACGATGATGCGGCCGATCGACCGGCCATCGGCGGCGAGCACCGCGCGCCACGCGTCCTGGGTGTCGGTCGAGGCGTAGCCGCAGTCGACCACGACCACCTGCTCGCCGTCGTCGAGCAGCCACAGGTTGATGTGGTCGAGCGCGAACGGCAGGCGCATGCGCACCCAGCGCACGCCGGGCGCCACCTCCAGGCTGGTGCCGATGTCGGGCAGGGCGTCGATCGGGTAGCGCAGGGCGGTCGGGTCGAGGCCGGAGGGGCTGGCGGGGGGCGGGTTCACGTACATCGGTCTGTCCTCTCTGGAGCGGTCCGGGGCGGGCAGGGCGCGCGACCTGCGCATTGCCCAAAACCCGGGAATCTGCTTAACTGCGCTTCGAATTTCTAGTTATCAGTAATTAAATCAATAAATTGCGCTGACTTCTGCGGTTTGGGGAGGTTGGTCGTCGTGATCGAGCATGGGCAACGAGCAAACCTACACCATTACCGAACTCGCTCGCGAATTCGACATCACCCCACGGGCCATCCGTTTCTACGAGGACCAGGGGCTGCTGACCCCGACCCGGGCCGGCCGCGCCCGCGTGTATACCAAGGCCGACCGCACGCGGCTGAAGCTGACCCTGCGCGGCAAGCGCCTCGGCCTGTCGCTGGCCGAGATCCGCGAACTGCTCGACATGTACGGCGGCGTGCGCAACTCGGCGCCGCAGCTGCAGCGCTTTCTCAAGGCGCTGGCCGAGCGGCGTGCAGCGCTCGAGCAGCAGCGGCGCGACATCGAGGCCGTGCTCGAGGAGATCGACATGCTCGAGTGCCAGTGCGAGGCCCTGCTCGGCGATAACGCCGAGGGGGCTGCCGCCGCGCGCGCCGAGCTCGCGCGCCGTATCGATCGCGCCAGCATTGCCTGAAGGCGGTGCGGCGCTTGCGTTTTTTCGCCCCGGAGTTTACGTTGACGTAAACGTTAAAACAAGCCACGGACAAAGCCGAGGACCCCCGATGCGACCCGAGATGCCGCAGTTTCAGCCCCGTGACGCCGACTACGCCGCGCGCGTGCGGGCCAGCTTCGGGCTGCAGCAGGCGATGAGCCTGATCGGCGCCGAGATGGCGGTGGTGGAGCCGGGCTACGTCGAGATCCACCTGCCGAACAAGCCCGAGATCACCCAGCAGCACGGCTTCATCCATGGCGGCGTGGTGGGCATGATCGCCGACTCGGCGGCGGGCTACGCCGCCAACACGCTGACCCCGGCCGACGCAAGCGTGCTGACCGTCGAGTACAAGATGAACCTGGTCGCCCCCGCCGACGGCCAGCGCCTGGTGGCGCGCGGCGAGGTGGTGCGGCCGGGGCGCACGCTGATCGTGACCCGCGCCGACGTGTATGCGATCCGCGACGAGCAGTGGACGTTGTGCGCGATCATGCAGCAGACCATCATGGCCATGCACGGCAAGAAGGAGCGCGAGGGCTGAGCGCGTCCGGCCCGTCGCCAAGCCGTTTGTACCGCCCCGGGGGTGTGCCTCCCGGACGTCCCGCCGACCCTGCCTCGAGACCCTGCACGATGAGCACCGAACTGCGCGCGCTGAGCGCCTCCGACACCGCCGAGCTGGAGCAGGTGCGCCAGTTCTTCCGTCACTATGCGGCCTGGCTCGGGGTGGACCTGAGCTACCAGGGCTTCGCCGACGAGGTCGCCAACCTGCCCGGCGCCTACGGCGATGCCGATGGCCGCCTGTTCTACGCCACCGTCGACGGCCAGCCGGCGGGCTGCGTCGGCATCCGCCGCTTCTCCGAGGGCGTGTGCGAGATGAAGCGGCTCTACGTCGATCCGGCGGTGCGCGGCCAGGGCGTCGGGCGCCGGCTCGCGCTCGCGGCGATCAAGGCCGCGCTCCAGCTCGGCTACCGCCGCATCCTGCTCGACACCCTGCCGGCGATGCGCATCGCCGTGAAGCTCTACCGCGAGCTCGGCTTCACCGAGGCGCCGGCCTATTACCCGACCCCGGTCGAGGGCACGATCTTCCTGACGCTCGACCTCGAGACCTGGTCCGAGGACGTGGTGAGCAACGAGAACCTGTTCCACCTCTTCGACTACAACCAGGCGTGGTCGCGCCAGATGCAGCAGATCGACCCCGGCTTCTTCGAGAAGCTGTCGCACCTGCAGAGCCCGGAATACCTGTGGATCGGCTGCTCGGATTCGCGCGTGCCGGCCAACCAGATCGTCGGCCTGCTGCCGGGCGAGGTCTTCGTGCACCGCAACGTGGCCAACGTGGTCGTGCATACCGATCTCAACGCGCTGGCGGTGATCCAGTACGCGGTCGATGTGCTGAAGGTGAAGCACATCATGGTCGTCGGCCACTACGGCTGCGGCGGTGTCAAGGCGGCGCTCGAGCGCGCCCGCGTCGGCCTGGTCGATCTCTGGCTGCGCCATGTGCAGGACGTGCACGTACGCCACCTGCAGCTCGTCGACGCGTTGCCGCCCGAGCTGCGCCACGACCGCCTGTGCGAACTCAACGTCGTCGAACAGGTGGCCAACGTGGCGCAGACCGTGGTGGTGCAGGACGCCTGGCAGCGCGGCCAGCCGCTCACCGTGCATGGCTGGATCTACGGCCTGAAGGACGGATTGATCCGCGACCTTGGCATCAACGTCAGCCGCCCCGGCGATCTCATGCCGCGCTACGCCGCCGCGCTCGATGCGCTCGGGCGCTGAGCGCGTCACCCTCATACACACAAACGCAGCGCAACACGCCTTCATCAGGAGAATCCCATGTCCGATCCCGTCGTCATCGTTTCCGTCGCCCGCACGCCGTTGGGCGGTTTCCAGGGCGATCTCGCCAGCCTGACCACGCCGCAGCTCGGCGCCATCGCCATCCGGTCGGCGGTCGAGCGCGCCCGCCTCGCGCCCGAGCAGGTGCAGGAAGTGATCATGGGCTGCGTGCTGCCCGCCGGCCTCGGCCAGGCGCCCGCCCGCCAGGCCGCGCTCGGCGCCGGCCTGCCGCTGTCGGCCGGC
>JAREIX010000295.1 GCA_029286945.1 Thauera sp.
CCGGAGTGGTGGCACCGGCTCGAGATCGTCGACGAGGACGGCCAGCGCAACGCGCTGCGCTTCATCTTCACCACCGACCGCGCGCGCGCCGAGGAGACGCTCGCCACCGGCCAGCTCGCGCTCGCCGACGCCTTCATCCGCACCGCCTCCAGTTCGCCCAGCGCCAACCCCGAGGCCGCGCGCACGCTCTACGAGATGCTGCTGCCGCTGCGCCTGAAGGAGGCCGCGCCGCGCCAGGGCGACCTGGTGCTGCTGGTGGACGAATGCTCGGCGCGTTACCCCTGGGAACTGCTCGAGAACCGCTGGAGCGACAACGGCCGCCCGCCCGCGGTGGCGGCCGGGCTGGTGCGCCAGCTGCGCACCGCGGAGTTCCGCGCGCGCCCGGCGCACGCCTTCGAGGCGCGCGCGCTGGTGGTCGGCAACCCCGACCTCGAGGGCTGGGAGGTCTTCCCGCCGCTGCCCGGCGCCCAGCACGAGGCCTTCAAGGTCGCCGAGCTGCTGCGCGGCCACGGCTGGCAGGTGGAGGACTGCATCGACCGCCGCGCCGACAAGATCATCGAACGCCTGCACGGCGACGCCTGGCGCATCCTGCACCTGGCCGGTCACGGCGAGCACGACTACCCGCTGCCGCCGCGCGCCGACCGCCCCTGCGCCGACCCGGACAAGGCGGGCAAGCCGCTCAAGGTCTCGGGCATGGTCATCGGCCGCGACATCTTCCTCACCCCGGGCGACATCGAGCAGATGCGCTGGGTGCCGGAGCTGGTCTTCATCAACTGCTGCCACCTCGGCAAGCCCGGCCCCGGCACCGACCGCGGCGCGCTCGCCGCCAACCTCGGCATGCACTTCATCCGCATGGGGGTGCGCGCGGTGGTGGCCGCGGGCTGGGCGGTGGATGACGCCGCCGCGCTCGCCTTCGCCGACGCTTTCTACCGCCGCATGCTCGACGGCGAGGCCTTCGGCGAGGCAGTGCGCGCCGCGCGCGAGGAGGTGTGGCTGCGCTTCCCGGGCGTCAACACCTGGGGCGCCTACCAGTGCTACGGCGACCCCGCCTACAGCCTGCAGCGCAACGGCCCGCAGCGCACGCGCCGGCGCGAGGACTTCCACACCCCTGACGAGCTGGTCACCGAGCTCGACAACCTCACCGAAGGCCTGCGCGTCGGCGGCAAGGCCGAGGGCCGCGACGAGGCCACCTCGGCGCGCATCAACGCCCTGCTCGGACGCATCCCCGAGGCCGAACGCAAGCGCTGGCTGGGGCGCGCCGACGTCGCCGCGGCGCTCGGCTTCGCCTGGGGCGAGGCGCGCTTCTGGGAGGCCGCGATCGAGGCGCTGAACACCGCGCTCACCGCCGCCAAGGGCAACTGCCCGCTGCGCAGCTTCGAGCAGCTCGCCAACTTCCGCGTCCGCCACGCGGCCGACTTGCTGCAGGCATCCCGCGCGCGCGGCGTGCGCGAGACCGCCGACGAGATCAGCGCCCGCCGCGCGCTGGTGGCCGAAGCGCTCGACGACCTGGCGAAGCTGTGCGAGCGCGTCCCCACCTGCGAGCGCCTGAACCTGCTCGGCAGCGCCCACAAGCGCCAGGCGCTGATGGCCGCCGACGACCGCGACGTGCGCCTTGCCGCGCTCGACTCCAGCGCCGACGCCTACCAGAAATCCTTCCTGCGGGGCGATCGCCGCGAGGCCTACCCCTTCACCAACTGGGCGAGCGCCGCCCTGCTCGCCGTACGGTTGGCACCCGGGCGCGCGGACGCCTGGCGCGCCGGGCTGGAGGCCGACATCGACCGCCTGCAGGCGGCGCTGCAGGCCCGCTACGCCAGCGAGCCCGACTTCTGGGACGGCGCCGCGCTCGCCGACCTCGAGTTGGTGCGCCTGCTCGAACGCTGCATCGGCGCCCCCGCTGCGGCGACGCGCCCACGGCGCACCGCCGCCCTACCGCGCCCGTGCGCGGAGATCGCCGAACGCATCCGCGACGCCTACCGCGACGCCATCACCCGCGGCGCCAGTCCGCGCGAACGCGCCTCGGTGATCGAGAACCTGGACTGGCTGATCATCCTGCTCGGCCAGGACCTGCCGGCGCTGAGCAAGGCCCTGGAGGAGATCCGCGACGCGCTGTGAGACCGGGCCAGCGGCGCTCAGCGCCGGGGCGCGCCGTGCTCGAAGGTGCCGCCGTCGAGAAAGCGCAGCGCCTGCGCCAGGCAGGCCTGCGACCACAGCATCTGCATGTGGGCGACGGGTAGCACGATGTGGTCGCGCGCACCGGGCCAGCGCGTCTCCGCGACGGCGACCATGCCGTCATGGGGCCGGGGCACGCCGGGAACGAAGCGCCCGAGGCCGATCGGCCGGTCGCCGGCGATCACCCCGATCTCGTAGGCGAGATCCACCTCCGGCCGCGCGCGCGCCAGCCACTGCGGCAGCACGCGGCCGACGGCCTGGCGCACCAGCGGCACGCGCAGGATCTGCTGCGCCGCATGCGAGCCGAGCGTGGGCGAGCCGAGCAGCACGACGCGCCCCAGCCCCTGCGGACGATGGCGGGCGAGCATGTCCAGCACCACGCAGCCGCCCAGGCTGTGCGCGATCACATGCAGCGGCCCCCGGTCCAGCCGCGCGATGCAGGCTGCCAGCCCGTCGGCGATGCCCTCGAGCGAGCCGCGCAGCGACGGGTAGGAATACGTGTGGCTGGCCCGCCCCAGCGCGCGCAGCCGGCGCCGGTGCAGTGCGAACACGCGGCCGTGCATCCACAGGCCGTGGATGAAGAGGATCTCGGGGGTTGGCGTGCTCATCGCTGCTCCATCGCGCGGGATGCCGCCCGCCGTCCCTGGCGGGGCCTCAGTTGCCCTTGCTCAGTTGCCCTTCAACTGCCGCGCGGTCAGCGCGGGGTTGTCGCCGCTGTAGGCGGCCTTGATCGCGTCCCAGGCCTCCTCGGCGGTCTCGGCGTAGTGGAACAGGTTCTTGTCTTCCGGGCTGATCACGCCGTGCTCGACCAGCACGTCGAAGTCGATCAGGCGCTCCCAGAAGTCGCGCCCGATGAGCACGATCGGGCGGCGGCGGATCTTGCGCGTCTGGGTGAGCGTCAGCACCTCGAACAGCTCGTCGAGCGTGCCCAGCCCGCCCGGGAAGCTCACCAGCGCCACCGCGCGCATCAGGAAGTGCATCTTGCGGATGGCGAAGTAGTGGAACTGGAAGCACAGCTCGGGCGTGATGTAGGGGTTGGGCGCCTCCTCGAAGGGCAGGAAGATGCTCATCCCCATGCTGCGCCCGCCG
>JAREIX010000296.1 GCA_029286945.1 Thauera sp.
CGGGGCCGAAGAAGGCGGTGTCGCCGATGCCGGTGCTCTTCAGGTAGGCCTCGGCGCGCTTGGCGATCGAGCGCGGGTCACGGTCGTAGCCCTTGCCGTCGGACGGCTCGATGACGTCGCAGCTGATGACCAGCGTGGTCTCGTCGAAGAAGGGGTCGATGTAGGCGGTGGACGGTTCCGGCAGCAGGATCATGTCCGAAGCCTGGATGCCCTTCCAGCCCGCCAGTGAGGAGCCGTCGAAGGGGTGGCCGTGCTCGAAGTGCTCTTCCTCGAAGGCCGACACCGGCAGGCCGACGTGGTGTTCCTTGCCGCGAATATCGGTGAAACGCAGGTCGACGAAGCGCACTTCGTTTTCCTGGATCATCTTCATGACGTCTTGGGCGTTCATTTTCACTCCTGGTGAGATGAGGCGTTGTGCGTTGAGCGGGTGGAGCAGCGGCCTTCGGTCGATGCGCCGGATTTGGGTGCAGGGCCATAAGCACTAAGCGTGCCAGGCGCCTCCAGGGGCCGGGTTCATTGTGCCACAAGGGCGCATGCCCGAAAGCGGTGCCACGGCGCCGCGCCCTGCGCACCGGAACGGTGCGTCATGTGCGTGATATGCACCATTACAGTGCGTGCTCGAAAAAGATGCGTATGTTGCGGTAGTGCGGCTGGTGCTCGAGCAGGGCAAGGCGGCGCGCACGGATGCCCTCGAGCGTGTCGACGTCGAGCGGCGCCGGCAGCACGATCTCGACCTCGATGCGGCCGCCGAGGTAGTGCATCTGGATGCGCCTGGGCGCGGGCGCCGCGGGGCCGAGCAGCGCGCGCATCTGCGCGGCGATCTCGGCGCGTTCGGGCAGCGGGCCGGGCGGGACCGCCTGTAGTTCGCCGTCGTCCTCGGGGTCGATGTGCACCAGCACGTCCTGCACCTCCGGGTGGGCGCTGCGCACGCGCAGATAGACCGCGTCCGACACGCGGTGGCCCTCCGACACCGTGATGCGCGGATCGACCTGGACGTGGGCGTCGCACAGCACGCGGCCGGCCATGCGGCGGGTGCGCATCTCGTGCAGCCCGATCACGCCCGGCGTGTCGGCGATCGTCCGCCGCAGTCGCTTCAACTCCTCATCGGGGAGGCCGGTGTCGATGAGCTCGCGCACCGAGTTCCAGGCGAGCTTGATGCCCATGCGCATGATCAGGAAGCCCACCACCGCGGCCGCCAGCGGCTCGAGGAAGGGGTAGCCCGCCAGGCTGCCGCCGATGCCTGCGGCCACCACCAGGGACGAGGCCGCGTCCGAGCGCGCGTGCCAGGCGTTGGCCTCCAGCACCGGTGCGCGCAGCCGGCGCGCGGCGGCGAGGCTGAAGCGGAACAGCCCCTCCTTGGCGATCAGGGTCAGCACCGCCATCGCCAGCGCAGCCGGGTGCAGCTCGGGCACGCGCCCCATGTCCTGCAGGCGCACGCCCGAGCTCCACAGGAAGCCGATCCCGACCGCGGTCAGCACGCTGCCGAGCACCAGGGTGGTGACGGTCTCGATGCGGGCGTGGCCGTAGGGGTGATCCTGGTCGGCCGGATGCGCGCTGCGCCGCCCGGCGAGCAGGACCATCAGGTCGGTGATCAGGTCTGACAGGGTGTGGGCGGCATCCGCGACGAGGCTGAACGCATTGGCGAACAGGCCGACGACGACCTGGGCGACGGTCAGCAGCGTGTTGGTGACGATGGCGACCAGCGCCGTGCGCGCGATCCCGCGGCTGCGCGCGGCCTCGTCCTCGGGGCGGGGCGCCGGGGTGGAGCGGGGGCTGGATGCGCGACGGAGCTGCATGGGGAGGGCGCGACGGACGCGCTATACTTCGGCCGATCTCAATTCTAGTCGGATGTTCGCATGGGAACCTTGTCGGACCTGTTGTCGCTCGCGCATCAGCGCGCGGAAACGCTCGGCCTGCCCTACCAGGGGGCGCTCACGCCGGCCGAAGCCTGGCAGGTGCTGCAGCTCGCGCCGGGCGCCAAGCTCGTCGATGTGCGCACCCGCGCCGAACTCGACTGGGTCGGCCGCGTGCCGGGCGCGGTCGAGCTCGAGTGGAAGTCCTACCCGTCGATGCAGGAGAACCCGAACTTCCTCGCCCAGCTCAAGCACCAGGTCGATCCCGAGGCGCTGGTGCTGTTCATGTGCCGCTCGGGGGCGCGCTCGGATTCGGCCGCGCGCCTGGCCTGCACCAGCGGCTACGCCAACTGCTACAACGTGCTCGAAGGCTTCGAAGGCGACCGCGACGCCAACCACCAGCGCAACCGCAGCGGCGGCTGGCGTCATGCCGGGCTGCCCTGGTACCAGGGCTGAGCGACATTTCCTTACCGCGGATCCCGCCCTCCGGCTGGAACCCCCGGCCGGGCGCAGGGTCCGATTTCCGCAACCCAGGGCGCGTCGCGCCCGGATCCGGATCCACACCATGCAAGTCTCCACCATCAGCTTCGACCGCTTCAACGTGCTCGCCGACAACGAGGCGCAGGCGCGCATCCGCGCCGCCCGCGCGCGCCTCGGCGACCGCGCGGTGCTGCTCTGCCACCACTACCAGCGCGCCGACGTGTACCAGCACGCCGACCTCACCGGCGACTCGCTCAAGCTCGCCCGCCTGGCCTCGCAGACCGACGCCGAGTACATCGTGTTCTGTGGCGTGCATTTCATGGCCGAGGTCGCCGACATCCTGTCCAAGCCCAGCCAGATCGCGATCCTGCCCGACCTCGCCGCCGGCTGCTCGATGGCCGACATGGCGAGCCTGGCCAAGGTCGAGCGCTGCTGGCGCGAGCTCGCCGAGGTGCTCGGCAAGCCGGACGAGCTGATCACCCCGGTCACCTACATCAACTCGGCGGCCGACCTCAAGGCCTTCTGCGGCGAGCACGGCGGCATCGTATGCACCTCGACCAATGCGCCGACCATCCTCGACTGGGCGTTCGCGAAGCGCGAAAAGGTGCTGTTCTTCCCCGACCAGCACCTCGGGCGGTGGACCGGCTTCAAGAAGGGCATCCCGCTCGACGAGATGGTGGTGTGGGACCCCGACCTCGAGTACGGCGGCCTCACCCCCGAGCAGATCCGCAAGGCCAGGATCCTGCTGTGGAAGGGCCACTGCTCGGTGCACCAGATGTTCCAGCCGGTGCACATCGACCGCTGGCGCGAGAAGCACCCGCAGGGCTTCGTCATCTCCCACCCCGAGAGCATGCTCGAGGTGTGCCAGAAGTCCGATTACGTCGGCTCCACCGAGTTCATCCTCAACACCATCACCCAGGCG
>JAREIX010000297.1 GCA_029286945.1 Thauera sp.
AGGCGGGGGCGGGCGAGGCCCCAAACGCCGGCGCCGAGGTGGCGCCAAATGCCGGGGTGCTAGTGGCTCCAAAGCCGCCAAACGCAGGGGCGCTGGTGGCGCCAAAGGCAGGGGAGGAGGTGGCGCCAAAGGCCGGCGTGCTAGTGGCCCCAAACGCCGGCGCTGTGGTCAGGAAGGTGGAATGGCGGCAGGTGCAGCAGGGTAAGACACATCCAGCAGGGTGTTTGCTGCAGCAGGGTTGCTGCAGAGATGGTGCAGCTTGCCTTCCGGCACACTGCAACTTGCCGACTCACCAAAGCACACAAACGACTCACCAGACTGGCCAAAGGGCGAGGGTGAGGCGGCGCCAAAGGGGCTGGCCGTCGTGGCGCCAAAGCCTCCAAACGCCGGGGCGCTGCTGGCGCCAAACGCAGGCGCACTGGTGGCGCCAAAGCCTCCAAACGCGGGGGCTGCACAGGGTGGGCGTGAGGGAGACGGTGCGTTGAGAAGAGTGCCTCGCAGGCAAATGCAAGGCGCCAGGTGGTGCTAGAACGCGGCATGACAGAAAGTTCGCTTTAGCGAAACCAGTCCTCCAACCTCTCGAAGCTACTGCCTGGCTCACAAGAGGTGGCTCCGAATGCCTGCGCGCTGGCTCCGAAAGCAGGGCTGCTGGCAGCGCCAAAGGCGGGACTGCTGCTGGGCGCGCCAAACGGCGAGCTGGAGGCGCCAAAGGCGGGGCTGGCACCAAAGGCGCTGCCTGCAGGGGATGCCGCGCCAGTGTTGCCCTTGCAGCCATCCTGCAAGGGGTTAGGGAGGGGGGAGCGGCTGGGTCTGAGCAGCTGCCATGTGAGGAGCGCCACCCTTTGAACTGGCAGGGGTAAGTCTCTGCCGGGCACCGCTTGCTCCCGAGGCAGCACCGCGGCATGCCGCCCATCACGCTCCCAGCCATGCCAGCCTGCCTCCCCTGGCGCACCGAGTAATCCTCAAACCGCAGCTCCTCCACGCTCTTGTTGGCATACTCCGGCATGCACGAGATGGAGTTGAAAAACACCACTGTAGCTGCGGGAGGGTACGCCGAGGGCGTGGGCACGGTGGTGGTGGTCAATGACGGTACGCCGCGCGCCTACGGCCCGGCTGACCTGCCGCACGGCATCGCCATCCGCCACCGCGACGAACTCGACGCCGTGCAGCGCGAGTTGCGCACCGCGCCTGCAGTCACCGCCATCATCTATGACCAGACCTGCGCCGCCGAGAAGCGCCGCCGCCGCAAGCGCGGCAAGTTCCCCGACCCCGCCAAGCGCGTCGTCATCAACGACCACGTGTGCGAGGGCTGCGGCGACTGCAGCGACAAGTCGAACTGCATGTCGGTGGGCGCGGTGGAGACCGAATTCGGCCGCAAGCGCTTCATCGACCAGTCCTCGTGCAACAAGGACTACTCCTGCGTGAAGGGCTTCTGCCCGAGCTTCGTCACCATCGAGGGCGGCAAGCTGAAGAAGGGCAAGGCGAGCGGCGCGAGCGCACTCGGTGGCCGTCTTGCGGGTGAGCTGCCCGAGCCGCAGCTGCCCTCTACCGCTGCGCCCTGGGGCATCCTGATCACCGGCGTCGGCGGCACCGGCGTGGTGACCATCGGCGCGCTGCTCGGCATGGCCGCGCACCTGGAAGGCAAGGGCATCTCGGTGCTCGACATGGCCGGCCTGGCGCAGAAGGGTGGTGCGGTGTGGTCGCATGTGCGCATCGCCGACCGCCAGTCGCAGCTGCACGCCGCGCGCGTCGCCGCCGGCGAGGCCAATGCGGTGATCGGCTGCGATCTGGTGGTGGCGGCCAGCGACGAGTCGCTCGCCAAGATGCAGAAGGGGCTCACCCGCGTCGTCATCAACCGCGACCAGACCAACACCAGCGAGTTCGTGCGCGGCTTCGCCGCCCAGGCGCGCAGTGGCAACGTCGGCGCCAACCCGGATCCGCAGTTCCCGGCGGCCGCGATGGAGGCGCAGATCGTCGACGCGGTCGGCGCGGACAAGGCCGAGTTCCTCGACGCCACCCGCATCGCCACCGACCTGTTGGGCGACTCGATCGCCACCAACCTGTTCATGCTCGGCTACGCCTGGCAGCGCGGCCTGGTGCCGCTGTCGCGGCAGGCGATCGAGCGCGCGATCGAGATCAACGGCGCCGCGGTCGACGCCAACAAGGCCGCCTTCCTGTGGGGCCGGCGCGCCGCGGTGGACCTGAAGGCGGTGATCGAGGCCGCCAGGCCGCAGTTCGGCACGCCCGCGCATCACAAGCTCTCGACCAGCGTCGATGAGCTGATCGCCCGCCGCAAGGCCCAGCTGACCGAGTACCAGAACGCCGCTTACGCCGAACGCTACGCCAGGCTGGTCGAGCGCGTGCGCGCCGCGGAGACGAAGCTCGCGCCGGGCATCACCCTGCTCACCGAGGCGGTCGCGCGCGGCTATCACAAGCTGCTCGCCTTCAAGGACGAGTACGAGGTCGCGCGCCTCTACACCGCGACCGACTTCCTCAAGCGCGTCGAGGAGCAGTTCGAGGGCGACTACAAGCTGGTTTTCCATCTCGCCCCGCCGACCCTGGCCGACAAGGACCCGCAGAGCGGCGCGCTGCAGAAGAAGGCCTACGGCCCGTGGATGCTGAAGGCGATGCGCACGCTGGCGAAGTTCCGCCACCTGCGCGGCTCGATGCTGGACCCCTTTGCGCGCAGCCACGACCGCAAGCTCGACCGCGAGCTGATCGCCGACTACGAGCGCGTGGTGGAGGAGATCATCGTGAACCTCGACCGCAGCAACCATGAGGCGGCGATCGAGCTCGCCGCCATTCCCGACCAGATCCGCGGCTATGGCCACGTCCGCGAGCGTTATGTCGCCAGCGCCCGCAAGCGCCAGGCTGCGCTGCTCGAGGATTTCCGCCACCGCCGGCCGGTGACTGCGCCGATCGCGACCAAGGTGCGCAGGACGATCGCGATCATCCCCGGCTGACAGGCGGGAGATCGGGAAATTGGGGTCTGTCCCCTATTTCCCGGGAGATCGGGAAATTGGGGTCTGTCCCCTATTTCCCGACCCCAGCGATCCGAAACATCGATTCCAGACCCGCCAGCCTGTACCGGCCTGCTACGAGCAGCGCCGGGCGGGACGGCTCACACCCACGTTCCCATAAGGAAGGAGACACAGCATGGCCGTATTTTCCCTGAGCGACTTCGCCGACCACGAGCAGGTGGTCTTCGTCAGCGACGACAAGAGCGGACTGAAGGCGA